>NZ_JBAJNO010000009.1:2100000-2325000 GCF_036880985.1 Limibacter armeniacum | reverse complement strand
GAGCCTACGAGTTGCACCTCACCAGCAAGGTTAAGTTCTTCAAGGGACGGAGCCGCAGCGAAAGCGAGTCTGAATAGGGCGCCATAGTTGGTGGGGGCAGACGCGAAACCGTGTGATCTACCCATGGCCAGGGTGAAGACGGGGTAACACCCGTTGGAGGCCCGAACCAGTTGACGTTGAAAAGTCTTTGGATGAGCTGTGGGTAGGGGTGAAAGGCCAATCAAACTCGGAAATAGCTCGTACTCCCCGAAATGCCTTTAGGGGCAGCGTGGGGTGTTTTCTTGCGGAGGTAGAGCTACCGATTGGACTAGGGGGCTTCACCGCCTACCGAATCCAGACGAACTCCGAATGCCGCAAGATCAAGCCCTGCAGTGAGGGCTGGGGTGCTAAGGTCCCAGTCCGAGAGGGAAAGAACCCAGACCGCCGGCTAAGGTCCCCAAATCTGTGTTAAGTTGAACAAAGGAAGTGCAGTCGCGGAGACAGCCAGGATGTTGGCTTGGAAGCAGCCATTCATTTAAAGAGTGCGTAACAGCTCACTGGTCGAGTGACAGCGCATCGATAATAATCGGGCATTAAACACAGTACCGAAGCCGCGGACTAGCAATAGTGGTAGGGGAGCATTCTACGGGCATCGAAGCCGCATGGTGATGTGTGGTGGAGCGCGTAGAAAAGCAAATGTAGGCATAAGTAACGATAAAGAGGGTGGGAACCCCTCTCGCCGAAAGACCAAGGTTTCCCGGGCAACGCTAATCGGCCCGGGGTCAGTCGGGACCTAAGGCTAAGCCGAAGGGCGATGCCGATGGCAAGCGGGCAAATATTCCCGCACCCGCATGGCAACGAAAGTGACGGAGTGTGTGACTCCTCGCGCAGTGACGGAATACTGCGTTGAAGGACTCGTCCGACAGTACTGCAAACCCTCGGGGGCGCAGATAGCAGGGGGAGCACGCTTCCAAGAAAAGCAAGCCATGCGGCCCGTACCGCAAACCGACACAGGTGGTTGGGTTGAGCATACTAAGGCGCTCGAGTGATTCATGGCTAAGGAACTAGGCAAAATGGTCCTGTAACTTCGGGAGAAAGGACGCCTCCTCCTTCGGGAGAGGCCGCAGTGAAAAGGCCCAGGCGACTGTTTAACAAAAACACATGGCTTTGCGAAGTTGAAAGACGATGTATAAGGCCTGACACCTGCCCGGTGCCGGAAGGTTAAGGGGGGACGTTAGCGTAAGCGAAGCGTTGAACCGAAGCCCCGGTAAACGGCGGCCGTAACTATAACGGTCCTAAGGTAGCGAAATTCCTTGTCGGGTAAGTTCCGACCTGCACGAATGGTGTAACGATCTGGGCACTGTCTCGGCCATGAGCTCGGTGAAATTGTAGTCGCGGTGAAGATGCCGCGTACCCGCAACGGGACGAAAAGACCCCATGAACCTTTACTGCAGCTTAGCATTGGCTCTGGGTAAGTGATGTGTAGGATAGGCGGGAGACTGTGAACCGGGTTCGCCAGGATCCGGGGAGTCGCCCTTGAAATACCGCCCTTTGCTTGCCTGGTGTCTAACCCTTAACGGGGGACATTGCTTGGCGGGTAGTTTGACTGGGGTGGTCGCCTCCAAAAGAGTAACGGAGGCTTTCAAAGGTCCCCTCCGTACGGTCGGCAACCGTGCAGAGAGCGCAATGGCACAAGGGGGCTTGACTGTGAGGCTGACAAGCCGAGCAGGTAGGAAACTAGGACATAGTGATCCGGTGGTTCCGCATGGAAGGGCCATCGCTCAAAGGATAAAAGGTACTCTGGGGATAACAGGCTGATCTCCCCCAAGAGCTCACATCGACGGGGAGGTTTGGCACCTCGATGTCGGCTCGTCACGTCCTGGGGCTGGAGAAGGTCCCAAGGGTTGGGCTGTTCGCCCATTAAAGTGGCACGCGAGCTGGGTTCAGAACGTCGTGAGACAGTTCGGTCTCTATCTGTTGTGGGCGTAGGAAGCCTGAGGAGTTCTGACTTTAGTACGAGAGGACCGAGTTGGACGAACCTCTGGTGCACCGGTTGTTCCGCCAGGAGCATTGCCGGGTAGCTATGTTCGGATGGGATAAGCGCTGAAAGCATCTAAGCGCGAAACCCGCTCCGAGATGAGGCTTCCCTTAAAGGGGTGTTGTAGATGACAACGTCGATAGGCTGCAGGTGAAAGGGTTGAGAGACCCGGGCCGAGCAGTACTAATCCCCCGTGACTTTCCTTCGCTTTTCTTCTGCCCGCAAGGCGGGCAGGCCTCCAGGCAGTATGGTACTATAAAAATCAAAGAAACAGAAAGCCTTTCAAAAGCCTTCATGGCGGTGAGAGCGCGGGTGAACACCTCTTCCCATTCCGAACAGAGCAGTTAAGCCCCGCAGCGCCGATGGTACTGGGATAACACCCGGGAGAGTAGGTCACTGCCAGTCTTATACCAAGGGAATGGTTTTCCTTTAGCGAAAAAGCGTAAAACCATTCCCAATTTTTTCCTTCATACGAGAAGGGGAAATAAAACAAAAAAAGTAGCGAAAAGTGCTTGCAAACAAAAAAGGTTTTCTTACCTTTGCAGCCGCTTCAAGCGAAAAGGTTCCGGAAGGATCCACGGAAAAGTCCAAGAAGTTGGATTTTGAAAAGTTCTTTGAGAGGATTTAGGACAGTGGTAAGAGATAAAGCTTTAGGGTTTTATCTCGATCACGCAAAACAAGTACGACAAGACAAGCACAAGCGTCAATTCCAACAATTGAAAAGCAGGAGACAGGTCAGAAAACACGACGACAATTGGAGCTGTTCCTTTCAGGGGGCAGCCCAAGTCAACAATCTCTTACAATGGAGAGTTTGATCCTGGCTCAGGATGAACGCTAGCGGCAGGCCTAATACATGCAAGTCGCGGGGTAGGGTTTCCTTCGGGGAGCCTGAGACCGGCGCACGGGTGCGTAACGCGTATGCAACCTGCCCGCTGCAGGGGAATAGCCCGGAGAAATCCGGATTAATGCCCCGTAGCACTGTTTGCCTGCATGGGTGAACAGTTAAAGGAGCGATCCGGCAGCGGATGGGCATGCGTCTGATTAGCTAGTTGGCGGGGTAACGGCCCACCAAGGCCACGATCAGTAGGGGTTCTGAGAGGATGATCCCCCACACTGGTACTGAGACACGGACCAGACTCCTACGGGAGGCAGCAGTAGGGAATATTGGGCAATGGGCGCAAGCCTGACCCAGCCATGCCGCGTGAGCGAAGAAGGCCCTCGGGTCGTAAAGCTCTTTTATAGGGGAAGAACAAGTGGGGTGCGCCCTGCTCTGACGGTACCCTGTGAATAAGCACCGGCTAACTCCGTGCCAGCAGCCGCGGTAATACGGAGGGTGCAAGCGTTGTCCGGAATTATTGGGTTTAAAGGGTACGCAGGCGGTCTGTTAAGTCAGTGGTGAAAGTTCACAGCTCAACTGTGAAAGTGCCATTGATACTGGCAGACTTGAGTACCGGAGAGGTAGGCGGAATTCCCCATGTAGCGGTGAAATGCACAGATATGGGGAGGAACACCGAAAGCGAAGGCAGCCTACTGGCCGGTAACTGACGCTCAGGTACGAAAGCGCGGGGAGCGAACAGGATTAGATACCCTGGTAGTCCGCGCCGTAAACGATGAAGACTAGGTGTCTGCCCTTCGGGGTGGGTGCCCAAGCGAAAGTGATAAGTCTTCCACCTGGGGAGTACGCTGGCAACAGTGAAACTCAAAGGAATTGACGGGGGTCCGCACAAGCGGTGGAGCATGTGGTTTAATTCGATGATACGCGAGGAACCTTACCTGGGCTCGAATCCCATTCGACAGGTCTAGAGATAGATCTTTCTTCGGACGGATGGGAAGGTGCTGCATGGCCGTCGTCAGCTCGTGCCGTGAGGTGTTGGGTTAAGTCCCGCAACGAGCGCAACCCCTACCTTCAGTTACCATCGGGTAAAGCCGGGGACTCTGGAGGAACTGCCTGCGCAAGCAGAGAGGAAGGCGGGGACGACGTCAGGTCATCATGGCCCTTACGCCCAGGGCTACACACGTGCTACAATGGTAGGGACAGAGGGCAGCGACATGGCGACATGAAGCGAATCCCAAAAACCCTATCTCAGTTCGGATCGCAGCCTGCAACTCGGCTGCGTGAAGCTGGAATCGCTAGTAATCGCGTATCAGCAATGACGCGGTGAATACGTTCCCGGACCTTGTACACACCGCCCGTCAAGCCATGGGAGTTGGGTGGGCCTGAAGAGGGTGGCCGTAACAGGAGCTCTCAAGGGCAAAACCAGCGACTGGGGCTAAGTCGTAACAAGGTAGCCGTACCGGAAGGTGCGGCTGGAACACCTCCTTTCTGGAGACCGTCCCTGTAGTTGTAGGGGAAGGCGCCTGTGCCGTTGGTTGTACGGCGTGAACACTGTCCAAGTCACTCAAAACAATCCTTGAGATTAGATGACCGGGGGATTAGCTCAGCTGGCTAGAGCGCCTGCTTTGCACGCAGGAGGTCATCGGTTCGACTCCGATATCCTCCACCTCATTTTCCGGGTATTCCCTTCAAGTTTCAGACGAGAAACAGGACAAGGGAGACCGCAAGACGGAAAAGAAAGGTTCTTTGACATACTGCCAAATTAAAAAGCAACGAGGCCTGCCTGCCGCAGTTGATGCTGATTGTTCGGTATTGACGGCAGGCGGCAAGAAGAAAAGCAAGAGAAAGTAATAAAGGGCGTACAGTGGATGCCTGGGCTTCCAGAGGCTATGAAGGACGCGACAAGCTGCGAAAAACTTCGGGGAGGTGCACATGACCCTTGATCCGAAGGTATCCGAATGGGACAACCCACCATGCTGAAGGCATGGTTTTAGAGCCAACGCGGGGAACTGAAACATCTAAGTACCCGCAGGAAGAGAAAACAAGAGTGATTCCGCAAGTAGTGGCGAGCGAACGCGGAGAAGCCCAAACCGTCGGTGTTACGGCACTGTCGGGGTTGTAGGGCTTGCATAATGTGAAGACACGGAACTGGAAGGCGCTGGAAAGCGCCGCCGCAGAGGGTGAGAGTCCCGTACAGGCAATGTGTTGATCAGGCAAGTACCCTGAGTAGGGGGGAGCCGGTGAAACTCCCTCTGAAGCAGGCAGCACCATCTGCCAAGGCTAAATACTCCTGGAAGACCGATAGCGAACAAGTACCGTGAGGGAAAGGTGAAAAGCACCGTGAATAACGGGGTGAAATAGATCCTGAAACTGTACGCCTACAAGCGGTCGGAGCCCATCAGTTGGGTGACGGCGTGCCTTTTGCATAATGAGCCTACGAGTTGCACCTCACCAGCAAGGTTAAGTTCTTCAAGGGACGGAGCCGCAGCGAAAGCGAGTCTGAATAGGGCGCCATAGTTGGTGGGGGCAGACGCGAAACCGTGTGATCTACCCATGGCCAGGGTGAAGACGGGGTAACACCCGTTGGAGGCCCGAACCAGTTGACGTTGAAAAGTCTTTGGATGAGCTGTGGGTAGGGGTGAAAGGCCAATCAAACTCGGAAATAGCTCGTACTCCCCGAAATGCCTTTAGGGGCAGCGTGGGGTGTTTTCTTGCGGAGGTAGAGCTACCGATTGGACTAGGGGGCTTCACCGCCTACCGAATCCAGACGAACTCCGAATGCCGCAAGATTAAGCCCTGCAGTGAGGGCTGGGGTGCTAAGGTCCCAGTCCGAGAGGGAAAGAACCCAGACCGCCGGCTAAGGTCCCCAAATCTGTGTTAAGTTGAACAAAGGAAGTGCAGTCGCGGAGACAGCCAGGATGTTGGCTTGGAAGCAGCCATTCATTTAAAGAGTGCGTAACAGCTCACTGGTCGAGTGACAGCGCATCGATAATAATCGGGCATTAAACACAGTACCGAAGCCGCGGACTAGCAATAGTGGTAGGGGAGCATTCTACGGGCATCGAAGCCGCATGGTGATGTGTGGTGGAGCGCGTAGAAAAGCAAATGTAGGCATAAGTAACGATAAAGAGGGTGGGAACCCCTCTCGCCGAAAGACCAAGGTTTCCCGGGCAACGCTAATCGGCCCGGGGTCAGTCGGGACCTAAGGCTAAGCCGAAGGGCGATGCCGATGGCAAGCGGGCAAATATTCCCGCACCCGCATGGCAACGAAAGTGACGGAGTGTGTGACTCCTCGCGCAGTGACGGAATACTGCGTTGAAGGACTCGTCCGACAGTACTGCAAACCCTCGGGGGCGCAGATAGCAGGGGGAGCACGCTTCCAAGAAAAGCAAGCCATGCGGCCCGTACCGCAAACCGACACAGGTGGTTGGGTTGAGCATACTAAGGCGCTCGAGTGATTCATGGCTAAGGAACTAGGCAAAATGGTCCTGTAACTTCGGGAGAAAGGACGCCTCCTCCTTCGGGAGAGGCCGCAGTGAAAAGGCCCAGGCGACTGTTTAACAAAAACACATGGCTTTGCGAAGTTGAAAGACGATGTATAAGGCCTGACACCTGCCCGGTGCCGGAAGGTTAAGGGGGGACGTTAGCGTAAGCGAAGCGTTGAACCGAAGCCCCGGTAAACGGCGGCCGTAACTATAACGGTCCTAAGGTAGCGAAATTCCTTGTCGGGTAAGTTCCGACCTGCACGAATGGTGTAACGATCTGGGCACTGTCTCGGCCATGAGCTCGGTGAAATTGTAGTCGCGGTGAAGATGCCGCGTACCCGCAACGGGACGAAAAGACCCCATGAACCTTTACTGCAGCTTAGCATTGGCTCTGGGTAAGTGATGTGTAGGATAGGCGGGAGACTGTGAACCGGGTTCGCCAGGATCCGGGGAGTCGCCCTTGAAATACCGCCCTTTGCTTGCCTGGTGTCTAACCCTTAACGGGGGACATTGCTTGGCGGGTAGTTTGACTGGGGTGGTCGCCTCCAAAAGAGTAACGGAGGCTTTCAAAGGTCCCCTCCGTACGGTCGGCAACCGTGCAGAGAGCGCAATGGCACAAGGGGGCTTGACTGTGAGGCTGACAAGCCGAGCAGGTAGGAAACTAGGACATAGTGATCCGGTGGTTCCGCATGGAAGGGCCATCGCTCAAAGGATAAAAGGTACTCTGGGGATAACAGGCTGATCTCCCCCAAGAGCTCACATCGACGGGGAGGTTTGGCACCTCGATGTCGGCTCGTCACGTCCTGGGGCTGGAGAAGGTCCCAAGGGTTGGGCTGTTCGCCCATTAAAGTGGCACGCGAGCTGGGTTCAGAACGTCGTGAGACAGTTCGGTCTCTATCTGTTGTGGGCGTAGGAAGCCTGAGGAGTTCTGACTTTAGTACGAGAGGACCGAGTTGGACGAACCTCTGGTGCACCGGTTGTTCCGCCAGGAGCATTGCCGGGTAGCTATGTTCGGATGGGATAAGCGCTGAAAGCATCTAAGCGCGAAACCCGCTCCGAGATGAGGCTTCCCTTAAAGGGGTGTTGTAGATGACAACGTCGATAGGCTGCAGGTGAAAGGGTTGAGAGACCCGGGCCGAGCAGTACTAATCCCCCGTGACTTTCCTTCGCTTTTCTTCTGCCCGCAAGGCGGGCAGGCCTCCAGGCAGTATGGTACTATAAAAATCAAAGAAACAGAAAGCCTTTCAAAAGCCTTCATGGCGGTGAGAGCGCGGGTGAACACCTCTTCCCATTCCGAACAGAGCAGTTAAGCCCCGCAGCGCCGATGGTACTGGGATAACACCCGGGAGAGTAGGTCACTGCCAGTCTTATACAAGCACAAAGCCTTGCACATATCAATATGTCGCAAGGCTTTTTTTATTATCAATTTTATCTCCTTTCAATACTACAATTCTTATTGTTTTTGTGTCCCAAAACCAAAACAGCGAGATGTGTTGTTGGTTAAATGAATAATAGGTTTAATTGTATTCAAAGATAGGTTAATATGATGTATGCATCTGAAGACAGCAAGATTAAGAATCTGATTGTAATAGGAGACCGTGTATTAATTAAGCCTCTTACGGGAGGTAACAAGACTAAGAGTGGATTATTTTTACCTCCAGGTGTTACTGAGCAAGAAAAAGTGCAAAGTGGTTATGTAATTAAAATTGGACCGGGCTATATGATTCCAAATGCGGGGGATGATTATGATGAGCCATGGAAAGATTCAGCAGAAACAGCACGTTATATGCCATTGCAAGTAAAAGAGGGGGATATGGCTATTTTTCTACAGAAAAGTGCCATTGAGGTAAAATATGATGAAGATAAGTATTATATCGTACCACAGCATGCAATACTGATGGTTGAGCGAGAAGCATTTTAAGCCTTTGGTTACCCAAGGGCTTTTTTATAATCAAAAGTTTATGAAAAGGATCTTAATATTATTACTGACCCTAACTACGACTTTTAGTGTTTGGGGGCAAAGTGAAAAGTTCGAGTTAGAAGAAGGGGATATTCTATTTCAGGATCTGGATTGTGGTCCATTCTGTGAAGCAATTGATAAGGTAACTGATGGATGGGAAGGAAACGACTACTCACACTGTGGCCTATTGGTGAAAGGTGAAGATGGTAGTTGGATAGTACTGGAAGCTGTTGGTAAAGGTGTTTTAGCAACTCCATTACAAGACTTTTTTACTAAAAAAGTAAAGGATGATTTTATTTCGATTGGTCGTTTAAATAGCGAGTATCAACCATTAGTACCTAAAGCGATTGAATATGCATGGAGTCTTTTGGGAAAACCTTATGATGATGCCTTTGTCATAGGTAATGACAAGTACTATTGTTCTGAGCTAATATATGATGCTTATAAAAGTGCCAATGAAGGTGATCCTATATTTAATCTGAATCCAATGACTTACAATGACCCAGAGACAGGTAAACCGTTTTCAATTTGGGTAGATTATTTTAAGGCATTGGAGATTGAAATTCCAGAAGGGAAACCAGGGTTGAACCCAGGAGGGATATCACGTTCTCCTATTTTGAAAATGTATAAGGTAAATGCTTCAAGTTTATAAAGGCTAAATAAAAAAGGGATCCAATTAAGGTCCCTTTTTTATGTCTTAGTCTTCCATGTAAACATCGACTAATCCTTCAGGAAGATTAACTTCCAGTTCTTTGGTATCATGATTTGCCCTGATGACAATATCATCTGTTACAGGGATAAGAACTTCTTTGCCTTTGTAAGACATGTTTATGATATCTTGGGCTGCATTAGTATAGACATTTTTTACCGTGCCTAGTTTTCCTTGTTGTTGGTCAACAACTGTATAGCCAATTACTTCATGATAGTAAAATTGCCCATCTTCTAGCTCAGGAAGCACAGCAAGTGGCAAAAACAGTTGAGCACCACGTAAGGTTTCTGCAGCTTCAAGCGCATCAATATCTTCTAACTTTACAATGAAGCGATCCTTGTGAGTGACCATGCTTTCAATAAAGTAAGGAACCAATTGTCCTCTTTCTTCAATAAAGACGGTGTCCAGCTCATTGTAAGCAGTAGGGTCATTCACATCTAGAAAGAAGAGTACTTCACCATCCAGACCGTGGGTTTTTGTGATATATCCCAACTCAAAGCAATCGTCTTTTGTCATTTTATTTCAAGTTTTAATCTCTCGTAATTTATCTGTAGCCAAATTTGACAGCAAAGCCATTGCTGTAATTAGAACTTACGGCAATGGCTTTGTGATCACTATATGCTGAAGTATTTTTTATACAACTTCTTGCACTCCTTTGCTTTTGGCTTTTAATACCTTCTCTTCAATCTTGTTGGACTCGTTGTAACGTCGGATCATAGCCATGATAAAGCCAATACACATGACAATTGTACCAATCCATAAGATATTCACCAATGGCTTTTCTATTGCTTTCAGAATAACCCAATCCTTTTGAGATGTATTTACCGAAAAGACAAATCGTCCTGCTTGAGGATCAATTTCTGAAAGTGCAACTTTTAAACCTAGGTCCCTGTTTGTTGCCAGTAACATGCCTGGTTGTTTGTCCTTAATTAAGTAAGCAGGTTTGATATCCTGATTAACACCTAGAACACGCAAGTTAGCTTCAACAGCAACGTCATTAGGTCCAAGATCAACTCCTACGATTTTTTTAACAGGTGATACCCCATCAAAAACGACAAAGTAATCATGGATAATTAGTGTATCTCCAATCGCTGCAGGGAATTCCTGAGGTTCACTCCAGTTGATTTCCTCATCATCTGCTGCAAGGTTAGTAATATGCGTATAAAGGTCAATGTTCCAATATGAGGCAATATCCGGTGAAGGCAATAGTCCCATCTGAGCATTGTCCTGAATACGTGGATATAATGTGAATACCTCTCCTGATACCTTTTTATACTCTATCTCGTAGTATGTATTTTCGTTGTAAATCTGAATTGTATCACCCGCATGTGCGTAAGTCGTTCCCTTATATACTACATCCTCTTTCGCGATTGCCCTATAAGGATCAGAGAAGAATAGTAAGTCTTCTTTATTGATATAGCCAGGAATATCCCTAGAGGTCATACGTGGACCTTTATATGTCAATGTGTAATCGTTCATACGTTTCGGCTGGCTTCTGAAAAGCAGCAGGTTTTCTTTATTCATTTCTTCAGAAAACTCCGAATTGTAGATACGCCCTGACAAGTTAAGAGAAATGACTTTCTCGTAACCAGATGAGAACAGGATACCAATAATCATTAGAGCCATACCAATATGGGCAACAGCACCTCCTGATAGCTTAAAGTTCGTTTTAGCAAGCATCAGCAGAATCATACCATTGGATACCAAAGCATAAATGCTGGCAGTTAATACAACGATATAAGCAAGGTCCTGAACTTTGCCTCCTAGCATAATGGCAGCAGAACCAACCATTGTCACGATTAATGGAATAGCGAATGCATTCCAAATGTTTTTAGCATCCAGCTTTTTCCAATAGAAGAACTGTCCAGTACCAGAAAGAAGTGCGATACCTACAGCAAACCACATCTGGAATTTAGTATAGAACTCAACCTGATCAGCAGGAGGAGCAATGTTCGATTCAACTCCAAAGAATTTCCAGAAAGCATTCCATGCAGGAATGGAAGTTGGGATCAATACTTGGAATGCAGCCAGACATAATACCGTTGCGCCAATAAAAATCCAGAATTCACTGCTGTATACCGAGCTTTCCTCTTCTTTACTAGGGATGGTTTTCCAGTGTTTTGCCAATAGCCATACTGACATTACTGTAAATGCTAACAGGTAAAGCAACAGTTGCCCTGAAAGACCAAGGTCAGTGAAGGAGTGTACAGATGCTTCACCTAACACGCCACTTCTTGTTAGGAATGTTGAGTAAAGAATCAGAATGAATGTGGCAATTGTTAGAATCATGGCAGACTTAAGTGCATTACCACTTTTTCTGTAAGCAATCATTACGTGAATGCTGGCTACCATGATCAGCCAAGGAATATATACAGCATTTTCAACAGGGTCCCAGTTCCAGTAACCACCAAAGTTTAGCGTCTCGTAAGCCCAATAAGCACCCATCATGATACCTAACCCTAGTACAAATGCACCAAAGTGTGACCAGTAAAGAGCAGGCTTAATCCATTCTTTGTATTTACCAGTACGAAGACCTGCAATTACAAATGCAAAAGGAACCAATGTTACCGCAAATCCTAAGAAAAGGGTTGGAGGGTGAATCACCATCCATATGTTTTGTAGAAGTGGGTTCAATCCAGTACCGTCTTCAGGAACATAGTTAGGGTTGGTAGCAAATACAGGAGCTTCAATCGCGTCTCTTAATAAGATAAATGGGTCGCTACCAATGTTTGTGCCTAATAAGTCAATACCTAGGATCATGGAAACAAGGAATGCTTGTACCAATGCAAAGACTAGCATCACATTGTTTTCCCAACTCTTGGCTGTTTTAATCAAAACTGCACCGATGAGTACATGCCAGAAAATCCAAAGAAGAAAACTACCTTCCTGACCTTCCCAGAAACACGAAATCATGAAGTGGGTAGGCAAGTTATTGGAAGAATGGCTCCACGCATAGTGGTACTCGTAATAGTGGTTGTAGATAATGAAGAATAGCGTGATAACTACTCCTATAACCGATGCACCATGCACGAGAAATGCCCCTCTTGCCAATTTTCTCCAGCTGTTTTCCTCTGCTCCTATTTGCAAAGAAGAGGATTTCCAGTAAGAGAAAGCAGACAGCAGCGCTGAGACGAAAGCGATAATCACCAGCGAGTGCCCTAATTCTCCAATAAAAGTATGTATCATCAGCGTGTATGTTTAGATTTTTTGATCCACAGAATAAGGTTTTTGCATCTATTAAACTGTGTAACGGTGAAAGAAATTCCGCGCAAAAGTACTAAATAAGTTTACCTTTTGCCATTGGCATTGAACCAATTAATCATTATTCAGATAAAAAACAGTAGTATATTAACCTTTGTTCATAACTATTGCCTATACCGGAATAAGGAAATTAGTTATAACTCTATCCCAATTTTTTTGTTAAGTTAGTGTATTGAAAATTTCATCAGTATTCATATGGTCAAATAACTATATGAGTCACAGAAGAAAGAAATTTTCAATGCATTCTGAGAATATGATTCAATAAATCTTTAATTCTAAAAACTACGTTAAAAATGGCTTTCGAATTACCTAAGCTTCCGTATGCGTATGATGCATTGGAGCCACACATCGATGCTAAGACAATGGAAATTCACCATTCAAAGCACCACGCTGCTTATACTAGCAAACTAAATGGCGCTATTGAGGGAACAGATCTGGAAGGTAAGTCAATTGAAGATATTCTGTCGGGTGAAATGAGCGCGGCGGTTAGAAATAATGGTGGAGGTTTCTATAACCACAACCTTTTCTGGACTGTAATGTCTCCTAACGGTGGAGGTACTCCATCAGGTGAGTTGGCTGATGCTATCGATGCAGCATTTGGTTCATTTGATAAGTTCAAAGAAGAATTTGCTAACGCAGCAGCTACAAGATTCGGTTCGGGCTGGGCTTGGCTATGTGTAAAAGGAGGTAAGTTGGAAGTATGCTCTACAGCAAACCAAGACAACCCTCTGATGAAAGGTGTAGGTTGTGAAGGTACACCAATCTTGGGCTTGGATGTTTGGGAGCACGCTTACTACCTGAATTACCAAAACAGGAGACCTGATTACATTTCAGCATTCTGGAATGTTGTGAACTGGGAAGAAGTAGCAAAGAAATTTGCAGCTGCAAAGTAATCTTGGCTGAACTGATACTTCAAAAGCCCTCTTTCATTTAGGAAGAGGGCTTTCTTTTTAGTCAAATGTGAGGAGGAAGTAAGGTTATGAGAGAAAATCGGTTTATCTGCGGACAAGAATGTGAGTAACTTCTGACAGTTACCAATTAGAACCGAACAATGAAAGAAGATTTTCTCTATTTCCTGTGGCAGTTTCAGTATTTCCACAAACACGATCTTTATACAGACGAAGGGGAACCATTGCAGGTGTTGTACCAAGGTTATCAGAACGAACATTCGGGTCCTGACTTCTCAGAGGTAAGGATAAATATTGCAGGAATCGAATGGGCCGGCAATGTAGAAATTCATGTAAAGTCATCAGACTGGTATATGCATGGGCACCAAAATAATAGAGCCTATGATAACACTGTTTTGCATGTGGTATGGCACAATGATAAAGCCGTTTCCAGAACAGATGGTACTTTAATACCTACACTTTCACTACAAAATCTGGTGGACCAACAGTTGTTGGAAAAGTATAAGGTGTTAAAACAGTCTTTGTCAGGAGTGGCTTGTAAAGAGCATTTTTTAAGTGTTAATCGCTTAACCAAGTTAGCTATGCTAGATAGGGTGATGATGGAGCGATTAGAAAGAAAAGCAGAGGAGGTGTTAGGAATTTGGCAAGGTACAGGTGGCGATTGGGAAGAAACAGCTTATCGTTTGCTATCGAGAAGTTTGGGTGGTTCTGCAAATAAGGAAGCCTTTTTACGATTGGCAGGAGCAGTGCCATTTAAACGTATTCTTCAACATGTTGACCAACCTGCTCAGGTTGAGGCTATGTTGTTTGGGCAGTCTGGTTTACTTCCTGAAGTTTCTGATGAAAACTATCCCACTTTTCTGAAAAAGGAATACAGTTTTTTAAGTCATAAGTATGCATTTGGAACAGGACAGATGAAAGCTGAGGAGTGGAAGTTTGCTCGATTAAGACCAGCGGGGTTTCCAACGATGCGGATAGCGCAACTTTCAGCTATCTTAACCAAGAATCACCGTTTCTTCTCAAAACTGATCTTGCTGGAAGAACAAGATGCACTCATGGATTTGTTAGAGGCTGATGTCTCTGAATATTGGCAGGAACATTATTTCTTTGGGAAAAAGGGAAAAGGAACCCGATTGGGAAAGCAAATGATATCAGGAATGATTATCAACACAGTTGTTCCCTTGTTGGTTGCTTTTAGCCGTGTTAAAGGAGTGGATCGTTACCAGAATAAAGCAATCCAGCTTTTGGAGCGTTTGCCATCCGAACAGAATAAGATAATAAGAGATTGGAAGGCGCTGGGTTTGCATTGCGGAAGTGCTTTTGATACTCAGGCCTGTATTGAATTGTACAATAATTATTGTAAAAGCAAAAGGTGTTTATCCTGTTGTATAGGCGTAAACTTATTGAAAAGACAAAAGGCATAAGAATACTGCTTCTTATGCCTTTTGCCCCATCATATTGATAGCTTTTTATTGTACTTCTGCCTGTATCACAACTTTTTGAATTGGTGTTAGCGGATCGTTGGAGAAGATGGTAAGTGTTCTTACCTGCTTACCTTTTTCGCCTGTATCCAAAAACTTCACATTGATATTGACAGTTTGATAAGGCTTTATATTTTTTGAATCAATTCCCATTAATTCGCAGCCTTCATCTGTCTCCACCTTCTGAATTTCAAGGTCTGATTTCCCATTGTTCATGACCTTGATACTTACCAAGCGGTATTCCGAAAGTTTGATTTTACCTAACTCCACTTGTCGGTTCAAAATAGAAATACTTGGCTTATCAGGATTATTTTCTTCCTTGTCGGTAGGTGTATAAACAACAGAAGCGATTACTGGTAAATCCACATACTGATTGAGGGAGTCGTTGGTGAAGAAACGAATGTTATCTACTGCATAACCTACTTTTTGCATGTCAGCAGGGTTGTAGAAGATATCAAATGCAGCTGCACTATGTGCAGGCACCACAGGCTTACCTTCAAAGTTGATGGCAATGTGCTTAGGTGTTAAAGGAGCCTTTTCAAGTTCTACTGCATAGTCATTGTCATTGAAGAATGTGACTGTTTTGCGTACTGTCCCGTTACTTTTCACTGTGCCCAAGTTGACAACCTTATGCTCAAAGCGTAAAGGACCTATCATAAAAGGGTATCGTGTTTCAGCAGGAATACCACTAGGCTCGATAGTACCTGAGATTTCTAGTTCATAGATTTCTTTCGATCCATCGAGTTTAACCTTGAATGTTTTATTGAATGGACCTGCTTTGTAAGGATGAAATTCAATCCTGATAGCTCCAGTGTCCCCCTTTTTAAGTTTGTCATCTGGAAACTCTGCAATCGTACAAGAGCAGTCTGTTTCTACCTCTTTCAATGTTACAGGCGCATAGGAAGTAACGTCAAAAAGGAAATCGTAAATAATTGGTTCATTGGTTAGGTCAGTTTTGCCTAGATAGGCTTTTGGGGTTTTAAATACCAATGCTTTCTGTGCAAATATGGATGCTGATTGCATCAATAAGCATAGCAGGAAAGCTGCAGTCAAAGTCTTCCTCATCACTTAAGTAATCTTATTTCGGTTATTTTTATTTGTTAGGAAATGTTTTCCTATCGGTTATCAGCTGAATCTGAAAGTGCGTAAACCCATGGTAAACAGTCGCAAATATAGACAAAACTCTATATACTGAATATGCCATGGAAGATAAACCTCAGGAGTGCATTTAACATGTTGCCAACAGACTTTCAATAACTATGCAAAAAATTGTACTTTTGTCAATGAAATACAGACTGTCTTATCGCTGTAGTAGTTTCTTAGGAAATGCTGAAGAGGAAAGTCCGAGCACCATAGAGCACCGTACTTCTTAACGGGAAGGCACTGTTTCGGCAGTGACAGAAAGTGCAACAGAAAGCAAACCGCCTTGCATTTGTGAGGTAAGGGTGAAAGGGTGGGGTAAGAGCCCACCGCATTGTTGGTGACAACGGTGGCATGGTAAACCTTACGGGGTGAAAAACCAAATAGGTCTCGTCTGTCGGCTTTTTCCACCGGCACAAGGTTGCTCGCCTTGTGACCTGCTTTTTCGAAAGTGGTTGGACGAGATGGGTAGGTTGATGGAGCCTGTGGGCAACTGCAGGCCTAGATAAATGATAAGAGCCTCTGCTTGCAGAGGTACAGAACTCGGCTTATAGGTCTGTATTTCTTTTTACCCGAAAGGTTTATTAGAAGCCTTTCGGGTTTTTTATTGTTGCAAGATTCAGGTTCAAATCTGTATCTTTTGGAGATGATCCATTTTTGGATAAAAATGAGACAGTTTTAGGGCGAGGTTGAAATCTTTTTGAAGACAGAAGTAAGATATAGTATAACCTTTGCTCTATAATTTTCCCATAAGAGAGCACAGCTGGAGCAGTATGGTGAAAAGAGGCGTAGAGGAGGCTTGTGTTTCTTAGTCTTGTGACGTAATAAAATATACTGAACACCAAATAAATCACCTTATTATGAAGGCTAAAATCCTTATCATAGATGATGATAAGAATATCAGAATGACCCTTAGGGAGATTCTTGAGTTTGAAAACTATGTGGTAGAAGAGGCTAAGGATGGAGAAGAAGCCTTGGAAAAACTGGTTATAGAGGACTACGATGTAGCACTTTGCGATGTGAAAATGCCTAAGATTGATGGCATTGCAGTATTGGAAAAAGCAATGGAATATGGTAAGAACACACAGTTTATCATGATTTCGGCTCATGCCAATATTGATATGGCGGTAGATGCTACCAAGAAAGGTGCCTTTGACTTTATCTCTAAGCCACCTGAACTGAACAGGTTATTGTTGGCAGTCCGAAATGCACTTGACAAGTCTACATTGGTAGCTGAGACCAAGGTATTGAAGAAGAAAATTGCCAAACGCTTTGACATCGTAGGTGACTCAGACCCTGTCATGCATATGAAGGAGACGATCGAGAAAGTAGCTCCTACTGATGCAAGAGTGATGATTACAGGACCTAATGGTTCGGGTAAAGAACTGGTGGCAAGATGGATCCATGGAAAAAGTGATCGATCAGCAAACCCTTTGGTTGAGGTGAACTGTGCCGCTATTCCAGCTGAATTGATTGAAAGTGAATTGTTTGGTCATGAGAAAGGCTCTTTTACCTCGGCTCATAAACAAAGGATCGGTAAGTTTGAGCAGGCAGATGGAGGTACACTTTTCTTGGATGAGATCGGTGATATGAGCCTTTCAGCTCAGGCAAAAGTGTTGAGAGCACTTCAGGAAAACCGCATTACACGTGTTGGAGGTGATAAAGACATCAAGGTAGATGTACGAGTATTGGCGGCTACCAACAAGGACCTGAAAGAGATGATTGCCGAGAATAAATTCCGAGAAGACCTTTATCACAGGTTAAGTGTAATTGTAATAAAGGTACCTTCCCTGAATGACCGTAAAAATGATATTCCACTTTTGGTTGAGCGTTTCTTGGAAGATATTGCTGCAGACTATGGTAAACCTAAAATGACGATTACCGAAGCAGCATTAGAAAAACTGAAAGGACATGACTGGACAGGAAATATTCGTGAGTTGCGAAATGTAATTGAAAGACTGACAATTATGTCAAGTAAGGAAATTACAGAAACAGATGTTGAGAGGTATTGCTTTATGTAATACTAAACTCAAAAAACCGGATGACGAAAGCATCCGGTTTTTTTTGTTAGGTCCATTCTGACTTCTATGACTCACAAAGCCATTTTTTAAGATTCTTAGGAAGTTTATCCGGAAATGTCTAGTTTTGCGCTGCTTATCAAGAAAGATGGAGGGACTGGGCCCGATGAAATCTTAGCAACCTGGTGTTACAAGGTGCTAACTCCCAGCCTGTATGGCAGCAATGTCCGGGCAAAGATGAGATCTGACAAATTTCCCCACCTTTCCCCTTCCTTGATAGCTTTTCCCTGAATAGATTCTTAATTTAAGATAAGGGTTGCAGGAGCTGTATTGACCCCAAAAAGTAGAGGAGGTTACATACTTTAATTACTAATAAATGAATCGTCTTTTAAGAACACTGTTCTGCTTGGCGGTACCCTTATTGGTTACATCTTGCTTTGAAATTCGTGAAGATATATACCTAAAACATGATGGTACAGGCCGCTATGAAATGATGCTTGATTTCTCAGAAGCCAAGACCATTTTAGAGCAGGTAAATATTAGTTCGTCTCATATTCCAGGCTTTTGGGAAGGAAACAATCCTTTTTTGCACATGGACTCAGTGATGCAGAAACAAGCTTATCAGGTAGCGACCCAATTTGGAATAAGAGACAGTAAAGCTTTGGTAGATCATCAAAACTTTAGATACGGAATAGGGTTTACCTTTAAAAGTGTGGCTTCACTGAACAATGCACTGGTAACGGTTGCCAATTGGCATGGTAAGGAACATGAGTTTTACAGTTATGCAAAAGGAAAGTTAAAACGAAATGAAGTCTTTTACTGGAATGGGTTAACTGAAAAACTGGAGAGTGAGTCTTTACATCAAGAGAATGTTGAGGAATATGCGAAAGAACTTTATAACCGAGCAGGGTATGAGTGGGTTCTACATACAGAAGGTAAAGTCAGTAAGATAAGTAACAAGGGGGTATCACTATCAGAGGATAGCAGTACTGTAAAGTATAGAACTAAGTTAAAGTTTGTGAAGGAGGGAAACGTAAAACTCCGAAATACAATTAAATTTTAAGACTTTGGATATGTTATAAGGTTAGCCATCAATGACAATAGTCTGCTTTTTAGAAGCATAACGATCAGCGAAACCCTATGATAGCCCATAATTATATATAGAATCATTTATAAATACAGAATATCAATATGTCATACTTATTCACTTCAGAGTCTGTGTCAGAAGGACACCCAGATAAAATTGCGGATCAAATTTCAGATGCGATCCTTGATGCTATGCTACAACAGGACCCGGATTCAAGGGTAGCTTGTGAGACAATGGTGACAACAGGACTAGTAGTAGTGGCTGGCGAAATTACGACAAAGGCATATGTTGAAATCCCTGATATTGTAAGGGAAACAATTGCTAAAATCGGTTATGACGAAGATGACTATCAGTTCTCGGCAGACTCTTGTGGTGTACAGGTGGCATTACATAGCCAATCTCCTGATATTGCACAGGGTGTTAACGAAGGAGAAGGAATAGATAAAGAGCAAGGAGCAGGAGATCAGGGAATGATGTTCGGCTATGCTACCAACGAAACGCGTGAGTACATGCCAATGGCATTGGCTTACTCGCACAGACTGGTAAAGGAATTAGCTAGAATCAGAAAAGAAGGGTCAGCGGTCATGTCATACTTGCGTCCTGATGCAAAGGCTCAGGTTACAATCGAATATGATGACAACCACAAACCATTGAGAGTTCATACGATTGTTGTATCAACTCAGCATGATCCATTTGCAGATGAAGCAACAATGCTTAGCACCATCCGCAAAGATGTTATCGAGCATGTGATTAAGAAAGTGATTCCTGTAGAGTTACTGGATGACAATACAATTTACCATATCAACCCGACTGGTAAGTTTGTGATTGGTGGCCCTCATGGTGATGCTGGTTTGACAGGTAGAAAGATCATTGTAGATACTTACGGTGGAAAAGGAGCTCACGGTGGTGGAGCTTTCTCTGGTAAGGACGCTACTAAAGTGGACCGTTCTGCTGCTTATGCATCTCGTCATATTGCCAAAAACCTTGTGGCTGCTGGCTTAGCAGATGAGGTGTTGGTACAAGTGTCTTATGCTATCGGTGTTGCAAAACCTGTTTCGCTTAACATTAATACATACGGTACTGCTAAAATTGATATGTCTGATGCAGAAATCTCGAACAAAGTTTCTGAAATCTTTGATATGAGACCTCGTGCGATTGTAGAGCGTTTAGGTTTGAAAAACCCTATCTTCTCTCCTACAGCAGCATATGGTCATATGGGACGTGATGCTTACAAAGGAGAAGTAGAACTACACCATGTGACAATTGAAGAGGACGATACAAAGAGAGTAGAAGTGAGAAGCAAGGAAACGAAAAACCTTGAATTCTTCACTTGGGAGAAATTGGATTATGTAACTCAGGTGCAAGAAGTGTTCGGTCTATAATTCCGAGTACCTAAATTTTACTATATTCGTAAGGTCCTAGACAAGCTTTGTCTAGGACCTTATTTTTTGTAGGTAAGTCATACTTTTTTGTAAAGTTACAGTGATTACTTGTTGACCTTTCATAGACCAACTTAATGAGACAAAAGCTAACCGTTTTTATATTCATTTTTTCTTTCCTTTTATCCTTCTCATCCTTAGCACAACAAGCATCAGACCGTAAAACAGTAGGAGTGGTACTTAGTGGAGGTGGGGCTAAAGGCTTTGCACATATTGGTGTACTTAAGGTATTAGAAGAACACCAGATACCTGTTGATTACATAGTAGGGGTGTCAATGGGAGCCGTAATTGGAGGCTTTTATGCGGCAGGGTATACAGTGCATGAAATTGATAGTATGGTCAGGAGACCTGAGTTTCAGACATGGGCTTCAGGGAAGCTGACACCAAAAGAGGAGTACTTGTTTGGTAAGAGAACCCTAGGTGCTGATATTCTCAATTTCCATATGAAGGTAGATACAAGTTTTACAACTAAAATAGATGCAACTTTTGTAAACGATGCTGCACTCAATTTTGCTTTAGCAGAACACCTCTACAAACCCATCAAGAAAGCAGGCTATAACTTTGATAGCTTGACAGTACCATTTAGGTGTGTTGCATCTGAAGTTTTTACGAGAACGCCTGTTGTGCTTAAGAAAGGTAATCTGGCTGAATCAATTAGGGCATCGATGGCAGTGCCTCTAGCTTTTCGACCTGTTAAGATAGATGGAAAATACCTTTATGATGGTGGAGTGCTAAATAACCTCCCTGTCAATGTCATGGAGGAAGAGTTTAACCCTGATATAATTATTGCGGTAAACCTGGGAGCAAAGGACTTAATAGAAGAGTACCCGTTTGATAGAGCTGATAAGTTGGTGGAAGGGGCTAATATATTAGGCCCCTTGATCATGAGTAATAGGGCTCCTGAAGCGTTGGGGGAAGAAGATGTGTTTATTGGTGTTGCAGTGGATGAATTTTCAGCAGCAGATTTTTCCTTACCTGACACTTTGATCAGGTTGGGTGAGTTGGCGGCAAATGCCCAGATCACAGAAGTCAGAAAAAAAGTAGGAAATAGAGTTGTCCCACCTCGTGAAAGTAAGTTGTTAGATATTTATACACCTGATAAAAGGGAGGTGTCAGATATTGAGTTTAGTGGAAACCTCACCAGTAAGCAGCAGCGTTACGTTCGGAAAGTGATTAAGCCATCAAGTAAGAAAGAAGCAACTTTAAACGATATTCGTGACCGCTACTACATGTTGATTACGCATGATTTCTTTAGGGATGTTCTGGTCAATATTGATTATGATAATAGCAAAGAAAGCTATAAGGTAGGTCTAGATGTGTCTTCGGAAAAGAAACTTCTACTTGGGCTAGGAGGTAATTTGGCTACAAGAAGTATTGGGCAAGCTTTTCTGAATGCGGAGCTGAGTTTATTGGGCAAGCACCTGCATAACTTTTACACTAATTTTTATTCGGGATCTTTCTACAGTTCTGTATTGTTTCAAACCAAGATGCTCTTTCCTGAGACAACCCCATTTTATTTGCAGTTGGGGTACGTTTATAATGATTGGGATTACGGGCAGGTATCTGAATTCTTTATTAACAATAATGAAGGGGTTAATGTAAAAAGGCTTGATAGGACGATTCGTTTGGAACTAGGTTTTAACCCTGAAAGAAGACGTACATTGAAGTTGACCTCAGGTGTGTTTTTCAATAGGGATGAATATAGCAGAACGTATGTGGAAGTTGTGGATGGGGTGAATGTACCTATCATGATTCAGGGTAAAATGGAGTATGAGGGATGGACAATTGGAGGAAGTTATGGTTACAGTCTGCTTAACCGTAAGCTTTTTCCTTCAGAGGGAAGGCACTACATGATGAACCTCCAGTATTTTAATGGCAATGAGCGATTCAAGCAGGTAAATACAGGCACAGAGTTGGAGAAGGCTTCCCGGAATTGGTGGATGGGGAAATGGGAATATGAAGAATATTTTGGCAAAAAGTTTAGATGGGGAATATACAATGAGCTGGTAATATCCAATGCACCTTCATTTCATACCTTAACAGCTACAACTTTAAATATGCCATTGTATAAACCATTAATAGATAGTGATTCTTGGTTGTTGGAAGATTTGAGGGCGAGAAGTTATCTAGGGGCCGGATTGATTGCGGTGTACCCTGTAGTCGGTAATTTGGAGCTAAGGGGCGAATACCATTCATTATGGAAAAAAGGTTTTATCAGTGAGTTGGAGCGTACTCCACAGGCTGATTTTACATTTGAGTTGGATAAGTCAGCGATGGAGAGAAAAGATATTGGAAGCTTCTCTGTGGTGTATCATACGCCGATTGGACCACTAAGTGTATCAGCAAATTATTATGATGACAGCCATGCGAATTGGAGCTTTCTGATTAACGCAGGCTTATTGTTATATAACCCTAAGCTGATCCAAAATTGATAACATAATTCCCCATTAATCAGCACTGTGAGGTAGATATTTTTCTGGATGGAATCAAAAAAAAATGTAACTGATATTTATTCAAGCAGATAAGTTTAGTATTTAGATTTATATTTCTATATTTGCAGTCCGAATTTTTGGAATAAAAAAAGCAGCAATAAAATGAGCGATTTACTTAAAAGAGTCGAGAAGGACTTTGCAACAAACCTAGCAAAGCACCCTGACTTCAGCGCTGGTGATACTATTGTAGTTCACGTACGAATCAAAGAGGGTGAGAAAGAAAGAATTCAGCAATTCCAAGGTACTGTAATCCAAAGAAGAAACTCTGGTATTACAGAAACTTTCACTGTAAGAAAAATTTCTAACAGTGTTGGTGTTGAAAGAATTTTCCCATTGAACTCTCCTGCGATTGACAAAATCGAAGTGCTGAGAAGAGGTAAAGTAAGAAGAAACAGACTATTCTACCTGAGAGGCCGTCAAGGTAAAGCTGCGAAGGTAAAAGAGTTGCGCTAGTTTTTTCTCTCATCTCTGAGAGAACTGTTCTGAAAAGAAATGAAAGATCTTTTAGAGAAGATACCTATAAGCCGACAAGCTCAATAATAAGCTTGTTGGCTTTTTGTGTTGTTGGAGAAGGAAGCCTTAAGGCTGTGTGCAGTATTGCCTCCTTTTTTCAGCTTTCAATATTTTTAAACCTATAGAAGCGATGCACCTTCCTGAAGGAAAGAAAGTGTATTTCGCTTCAGACTTTCACCTTGGTACACCTAGCCATATTGAAAGTAGGAAGCGAGAAGACAAGATAGTTCGTTGGCTGGAGCAGGTTCGTAAAGATGCAGCACATATCTACCTGATGGGGGATATGTTTGACTTCTGGTTCGAGTACAGTACAGTCGTTCCTAAAGGGTTTATCCGTTTTCAAGGAAAATTGGCTGAGATTACAGATTCAGGTATTCCAATTACTTTTTTTACGGGTAACCATGATATGTGGATCTTTGACTACTTTACTAAAGAGCTCGGAATAGAAGTAGTACGTAAGCCAATTGATGTAAAGATTGCAGGTAAGTCTTTTATGTTGGGACATGGAGACGGCTTGGGGCCTGGGGATTTCTTTTACAAAATCCTGAAGCGCATCTTTGCCAATAAAGTGTGCCAATGGCTTTTTGGCTTTATTCATCCCAATATTGGAATCGGTATTGCCAACTTCTGGTCTCAAAGTAGTAGGGCCAAGAATATGAAGGTGGATGAAGGGTTCTACGGCAAAGAAGGTGAGTGGCTTTGGGTTTATTGCAATGAGCAGGAAGCTGAACAACACCGAGACTTTTATGTTTTTGGTCACAGACATTTACCCCTTGATCTTGAAGTTGGTGAAAGTAGCAGGTATGTGAATTTGGGAGAATGGCTTTCACATTATACTTATGCCGAATTTGATGGAGAAAACCTTAACCTTCTTACATTTGAAGATGAGCCTTCTGTTAGCCGTACTAACAACAGTATGGACAGTAGGAGCAGCTAATGCGCAGCACTTTAAACTTCTCAAAACCCAACCTGTCGCATTGGTGAGTCAACAAGCCAGTGTAGACCGTTATGGACATATATTCGTTTCATCAGAAAACGGAACGGTTTACATGTTCAAGGCTGATGGAACTGAAGTGAAAAAGTATTCATCTGATTTCACAACAACATGGACGGTTTATGGGTGGGAAACAATTAGAACTATATTGTTTTCAAGTGAGCTGCAGAAAGTAGAAGTTTTGAACAGGCAGATGACACGATTGCAGTCAATAGATCTGAATGAACTGGGGATCGGTTATGCGACTTGTTGTTCGCCCTCTACAGATGGCAACCTTTGGGTATTTGATCAGGTTGACAGAAGTCTGAAGAAAGTCTCATATCAACTTGGACGGGTGGTTTCTGAAAATCCTTTAACCTCCAATTTACAGTCAGTGAATATAAGTAATCCTATTTTTATTCAAGAGTATCAAAACCGTCTTTATATCGCCGATAGTGAGGCAGGGGTGATGGTGTTTGATAATATGGGAACCTTCGAGATGTTGTTGACTGAAGATTTGGTAGAGCAGTTTGGGTTTTGGAAAAACCAGCTTTACTATAGTGTAGGTGATTCACTGAAGTTGGTAGATTTATACTTAAGAAAGGTAACGAAGAAAATACAGCCTCAGCAGTTTGAATCAGCTGTGCTGATGGATAGTGGATATTTGATGGGGATTAAGGAGCAGCAGCTATGGTTTTATCGCTACTCTGAATAAAGTGAAGAAAGAATGGATTTGATCGATAAGTGGAAAAGTCAGGCAAAAGCCAAGTCAAAAGAGAACCAGAACTTCCTCAAAAGGCTTAAGAAGTCACGTAACAGCAAACAAATTGATGAATGGGTGAATGAGGCTGATGAAGAAGCCTTTGAGCGCATAGATTGTTTGGCGTGTGCCAATTGCTGTAAGACGATTAGTCCTGTGGTTACCACTACTGATGTAAAGCGTATTGCTTCTGCTTTAAGAATGAAGACCACAGAAGTGGTTGAAACCTACTTGAAGGTAGATCATGAAGGTGATTATGTAATGAATTCTCAGCCTTGCCCTTTCCTTGGTAGCGACAACTATTGCTCGATCTATGAACATAGACCAAAAGGATGTAGAGATTATCCATTAACCCATATGAGAGGGTTTACACAGCGTCCTGCCTTACATCATAAAAATACCCTTACTTGTCCTGCCGTATTCCATGTAGTGGAGACATTGAAGGAGAAGATGACTAAATAAGTTATCGTTCTTCGTATTTCTTGGGAGCATAAAGGAAACCGAAAGCTTCAGCGCCTTCTTTGGTGTGTACTTTATGGTGAATATAATGTGCTCGCATCATTCTACGCAGGTAACTACTCTTTGCCTTAAAGCTGGTTTTGACTCTTCTGTGTACGATAATATCGTGAAACACAACATAGAAAATGCCATAGGCTGTAATGCCAAATCCGATATACATCAAAAACCACAATGATTCGATCTCTGAGCCAACTACAATAGTGATGATGGCAGGGATGCTGAATACAAACCCAAAAAGGTCGTTCTTTTCAAACGTGTCATTGTGATAAGTGTGGTGAGATTTGTGCCAACTCCATAGGAAACCATGCATGATGTATTTATGGGTAAACCAAGCTACGAATTCCATAAAAAGAAAAGTGGCAACGATAATCAGTATGCGCAGAAGAATGCCCATTAGTAATTGGATGTTATGTTAGCTTATCAAAATAAAAAGCCAAAGGTAAATACTCGTAAGAAAAACTAAACGAAGGTATATTTGCCTTTGGCTATTAATAACATATGTGTTAGATAAATGTTTGCCTACTTAGGATATATCCAGTAGTTCACATGTTTTGCGGGCAGCGTCTTGCTCAGCTTTCTTTTTGCTGTAGCCACTTCCAGTCGCCATTACTTCTCCATCTACTACAAGGTTGACCTTGAATTGCTTGCCAACCCTATGGCCACCAGGTTTTGACATAGTAAACTCTACAGAGTGTCCATTCTTCTGAGCCCACTCTATAATCAAGCTTTTGAAGTTGGTATTTGTCTCAACCACTTCATCAATGTCATAATGCTGCTGAAGCAGGTTGTTGATCACATATCGGCGAGTAAAGTGAAAACCTCTGTCCAAATAGATAGCTCCAATAAAAGCCTCCATTGCATCACCATAAATAGATTTATGGCTTTGACCAGTACGTTTACGCCCTTCGAACTCTACCAGATTATTCAACCCGATTTTGAAAGCAAGCCTGTTGAGTGACTCCCTATTCACTATTCGTGAACGGACTTCTGTCAGAAAACCTTCCTCTTTGTAAGGGTACTTCTTAAAAAGGTACTCTGCCACGATTGCCCCCAAGATGGCATCACCCAAGTATTCCAGCCTTTCATTTGACTCTTTGAATCCCTTGATGTTCTCATTCTCGGCAGCAACAGAACTGTGTTGCATGGCCAGATTGTACAGACGGATATTGTATGGCTTTACTCCGATGATCCTTTTTACGGCTTCAGAAAGCTGTTTTTCCTTTTCAGAGTAACTTGTAAACCAACGTAATAAGAATTTCAAAGCTAGTATATGATTGTTTACATTTGCTTAAAGAAAAGCATGATGCAGGTTTGGTTCAAGCATTAGCCCTTCCATTTGATTTGGAAAGAATAAGCAGCTAATAAAAATCCGATCAAAAGGATCGTTTTACCACTGTAAAGTATAACTGCTTAATCACGCCAAAAAACGACTTTGGCGCACCAAAGTTAACAAAAAGTAACAAAGTAGGTTCAATAAAAAAAAAGTATAAAGCAAAACACACTCAAGAAGAGGTGCTTCACTTTATACTTTTCAGAAGGAATAAATAAACCTATTCCTCATATTTTTTCAGAACCATACAAACGTTGTGTCCACCAAAACCGAATGTGTTACTCATCACGTATTTGATGTCGTCTCTGTATTGAGCCTTATTCAAAGTGCAATTCAGTTCTTGATCAAGTTCAGGATCTGGTGTGAAGTTGTTGATGGTTGGAGGGATAACTCCTTTGTTGATCGCAAGCAAACATGCCACAGCCTCAACAGCACCAGCAGCCCCCAATAGGTGACCAGTCATAGATTTTGTTGAGCTAATGTTCAGCTTGTAAGCAGAGTCTCCGAATACACGCTTAATGGCATTTACCTCTCCAATATCACCTAGTGGTGTAGAAGTACCATGTACGTTGATGTACTGGATATCTTCAGGGGTGATGCCTGCATCTTCTAAAGCCTGTTCCATTACACGCTGGCTACCTTCTCCTTCTGGATGTGGTGCAGTCAGGTGATAAGCGTCAGCAGTCATACCGCCACCTACAACTTCTGCATAAATTTTAGCACCTCTGGCTTTGGCATGCTCCAATTCCTCAAGAATTAATGCAGCACCACCTTCACCCATTACAAAACCGTCACGGTCTTTGTCAAAAGGTCTTGAAGCAGTAGCTGGATCATCATTTCTTGTAGAAAGTGCTTTCAATGCATTGAAACCACCAATACCAGCTTCAGTAACAGGGGCTTCAGAACCACCTGTCAGGAAGATATCTGCCTTGCCCATACGGATATAGTTAAATGCATCTACGATGGCATTTGTAGCCGAAGCACATGCAGAAACAGTTACGTAGTTAGGGCCTTTCAGGCCATATTTCATGGATAGGTGTCCTGCGCTAAGGTCCGCAATCATCTTAGGGATGAAGAACGGGTTGAAGCGTGGAGTACCATCTCCTTGTGCATAGCTTTTTACTTCATCTTGGAAAGTTTGCAAGCCACCAATACCAGAACCCCAAATAACGCCAGCTCTGTTACGGTTGATCTTGTCAAGGTCAAGACCGGAATCTTGGAGAGCTTCCTCACCTACGATCATAGCGTATTGTGTGAAAGTGTCCATTTTTCTAGCCTCCTTACGGTCGATGTGGTCTGCGATGTTCAGTCCTTTGACTTCACAAGCAAACTGAGTTTTGAATTTAGATGCGTCGAACTTCGTGATAGGCGCTGCCCCACTAGTACCTTTTTCAAGGTTTTCCCAGTATTCTTGCAGGTTGTTGCCAATTGCTGTCAACGCGCCAAGTCCTGTAACAACTACTCTTTTCAGCTCCATAATTAGTAGTAGGAATCAGTCCAGTAATGGATATAGTAAATTAATGTGATTGTGTGCAATGCGCAATAAAAAAAACAGACCTGACAGGCATTTGTCTTTAAAAAAGACAGAACAATACCTACCAGGTCTATAAGTTTCTTCTAAATCTTGGAGAGCAAGAATTAGCTAGCGTGCTCTTCCAGGTAAGAGATTGCTTGACCTACAGTAGTAATGCTCTCTGCTTGGTCATCTGGAATAGAGATGTTGAATTCTTTTTCAAATTCCATGATCAGTTCTACTGTATCCAGTGAATCTGCTCCAAGATCGTTTGTGAAGCTTGCTTCAGGAGTAACTTCAGATTTTTCTACACCTAGTTTCTCTACGATTATCTCCGTTACTTTTTCTGCGATTTCAGACATTTTCTTACAGTTTAGTTGATTATCCGAGGTGCAAATAAATGCATTTCACTAAATAATATCAAATTTGTTCAAGAAATGTTGAACTTTATTTCAGTATTGTTATGCAAGCATAATAAATAACCTCATTTTTAGAGAATTCTGTTCATTCCCTGTTCATTTATATAGCTTGTCTCGCACTTGCTCTAAGGCCCTT
This sequence comes from Limibacter armeniacum, assembly GCF_036880985.1. Classification (NCBI taxonomy): domain Bacteria; kingdom Pseudomonadati; phylum Bacteroidota; class Cytophagia; order Cytophagales; family Flammeovirgaceae; genus Limibacter; species Limibacter armeniacum. Next base: position 2,296,005 of record NZ_JBAJNO010000009.1, on the reverse strand, counting down.
TGCAGCTCATTTTTTGCGATACCAAGCAAAAACTGTGCGATATTCGCTTTTATCATCGTGATGATAGGAGACTCCTTCACTTTGACGTTCTGTTTTACTTGTACCAGTTGGTGCTCTGGGTCATGTCTGTGTAACTCTTCAATATTGTCAAGCTCTCCAAGTGCCTTAATCGGAACATATTCAATCTTCTTTGTTTTGCTGCGGTTCAATAGCAGGTAAAATAGTCCATAAGCACCAAGAAGAATAGCACCGATAACTAGTGTATGTTTACTCGTCTCTTTTACCTCATAGACGGAAGTCTGAACCTGTCCGGAAATCGCCTCCTTATATTTTTTGGTATCAGCCATTAGCTGTTGTTTCTCAAGTCTCATTTTCCTTCTAATAGAAGGTAATTGGTCGTGCTTGTCTTTTTTATCCATATAAAATGTAAGGTCTAAGTAAAAGCCCCCGCTTTCAGGGCAGGGGAGAATATAAGGTTCTTATTTTAAAGATACTCTTCAGGTTCTTTCATCTCAAAATTATCTGAAATGCTTTCAAAGGTAGCGTCCATCAAACCAAGTAGTCTGTTTCGGAACCTTTTCTTGAGTTTGAAAATAACCAGCAGAAGAATAGTATAAAACAGTGCAACAAACAGGAACCCAGCAAATGTAGGTAGATCAAAAAGGTGGTTGAAAAGAAACGCCATACCAATACTGATAAAGATTGCTACCATAGTAGCAAACAAGCCAATGATTACTACCACAGCAATCATGGTGAGAACGTCGGAAAGTGTCATTTGCAGCTCCAGTCTAAAAATCTGCAAGTACGCTTCAATCAGTTTGGTGACGTGGTTCAGGATATTTTGACTGCCTTTCGGCTCTACGCTGCCATTTGTGGAGTTGGTAGCAGAATTCTCTTCAGTCATAAGTTTTTGTGGTCGTTACAAATTGTCATTACTCAAATTTACAAAACCTACATCGAATTATTGCATTATAGAGGTATATACAAGTTTAGATGAGGAATAATATACTTTCGTGGTTGACGATTTGAAGGTTTAGTGTTGGTGTATTAAGTGTTTTTTGGGTGAGTTATTTAGTTATAAATGAGATTTTATTCACATTGATAATCAATTAATTATGTTTTTATTAACAATAAAAGTGTATATAATACACAGAAATAATTGTATTTTATTACTAAAGAATATATAATTGTGCTGTTGTCTCATAGCAATAGACTGTAAGGCAACAAGGAAATTTTATAAGTGGTAAAATTTTTTAAGGATTATTTGGTTTAATTGTTAAAGCTGGAAAGTCCAACCCTGCTAGGGTTGGACTTTTTGTATTTATATATGGTTTGGGTTTTTACTAACTTTTAAATTATTATTTGAAACAAATTTTTTGCAGTAAAACTAAAAACCAAAACAACAGATAGTATGCAATATGATGCCAATTATTGGGTGGATAAGCTAGCACTCAAGTCACATCCTGAGGGAGGTTTCTATAAAGAAATATACCGAAGTAAACTCATTCTTGACCATTATGTGTTGCCTAAGCGGTTCAGAGGGGATAGAAGTGCTGCAACAGCCATCTATTATCTTTTGAGAGGAGGAGAGTTTTCAGCCTTTCATAGGATTGGAGCAGATGAGGGATGGCATTTTTATGCAGGTACCACTTCAATGGAAGTTATAGAAATAAAAAGTAATGGATTGCTGAAAAAACATAGGTTAGGCCAGCAGGTAGAAGAAGGAGAGTCGTTTTTTGCTGTAGTTGAAGGAGGTTCGTGGTTTGCGGCAAGGCCTGTGAGCGAGAGTCCTGATGTTTATGCCTTGGTAGGGTGTACGGTAGCACCAGGTTTTCATTTTGATGATTTTGAGCTAGCAATCAGTGAAGACTTGGAACGTACTTATCCACAACATAAGGAGTTAATCAAGGAACTTTGCAGGAGATGATATAATATGGTGAAGCTTGAGTAGCTTCACCATGTAAATTAAAACCCTTCTTGCATAATACGAATACCTTCTTCGAATGAGTGTGGCTCGTACCCTAGCTGTGTTTGAGCTTTGCGGATGTTAAAGCCAGTTTTCAGAGGTCGTTTGCCAACTTCTACAAACTGACTTGCATTTGTGGGAGAAATCAGGGATTTGTCAAGTCCGAAATACTCAGCAGTTCGGATCGCAATATCATAAGGTCGGAGATAGTCTTTCCCAGATATGTGGAAGATGCCTTCAGCTTTTTTGTCCAAGATTAGCTCACAGCCTTTTGCAAGGTCTAAAGCAAGTGTAGGAGTTCTCCATTGATCATCGACCACTTTGATCGGTTTGCCTGCTTCAAGGTTTTTCTTTACCCAAAGTATAATGTTGGAGCGGCTCATGTCTTTGACTTGACCATAGACCAAGACAGTTCGGGCAATAGCCCATTTGAGTTTACTTTCCTGTACAAGTTTTTCAGCGGCAAGTTTTGTTTGCCCATAGTAGTTGACAGGTGATACGTTCTCTTCCTCAGTCAGTAGACCGGTTTCACCATTGAAAACAAAGTCTGTAGAAATATACAGCAAGAAGGCATCTACTAGACGACATGCATCTATGATATGAAAAGTTCCTGCGATGTTTATCAGGTTGGCTTTCTCAGGTTCACGCTCACAGTCATCTACTTGTGTCATTGCGGCTGTATGAACTACAAAATCGGGCTTGATTTCACCTATTAAATGGGATACAGCTTCATTATCTGTTATATCCAATTCATAATATGTGTAGCCATCTTCACAGAGCCTGTCTGTCCCACGGCCTGTAGCAATCACTTCATACTTACCATCCTCGACAAGAAGTCGGGTAAGGTTTTGCCCAAGCAAGCCATTAGCTCCAGTAATCAGTACTTTTTGCATATTATTAGGTGGCTTTATTCTTCTATATACTGTTTGATAAGTTCATCCAGTTTGCCTTGCACTTCCAGAATGAGGTCACCAACTTCTCTTAACACCCCTTTACCTCCTTTGGCTGTTGTGACGTAATCAACATGCTGCTTGATGTATTCACGAGCATCCGCAGGACAAACACTCAGTCCACATTTTGTCAGTACACCAAGATCTGGAATGTCATCGCCTATGTAAGCGATTTCTTCGTCTTTCAGTTGGTAATCTGCTTTTATTTTATCGTAGTGTTCCGTTTTACGCTTGGAGCCATGATAGTGAAAAGTTAGTTTAAGTTCTTCGCTTCGGTGACGAACTACCGCTGAGTCCCTCCCTGTAATAGCACCTACGATATAGCCCATTTTAGCCATTTGAACGGCAATAAAGCCATCCTTGACATTAAAGTTCTTTATTTCTCTTGGTTGTCCTTCTCCAATACTTTTGGCATCATGCTCATAGATGATTCTGCCGTCAGTCATTACACCATCAATATCAAATACAACTGCTTTGATTTTCTTAGCTTTTTCTGATATAGTCATGATTATATAGTTTTCAATAATAGTCAATCCGTTATTATCCTTGCATTACTTCTGCAGGATCTGTAATAGCACCTTTCCAAGCCGGAATAATAGTCGCACTCAGGTAAGGAAGTACCGCTATGGAAATTATGGTGAAAATATCACCTGCCTCGACAGCCGGAGCAAGATTGTAGGCAGGGTACATTACTGACCACCCAATTAGGAATGGTTTCAGTAAAGGTGCTTGTAGGAAGTATACATGAATAAAGGCAATCAGTATTCCTAATAGTGCAGCTGTAATAGAGATAATAAAGCCTTCCCAGAACTTCATCCACAGTACATCTGAGATTTCCCACCCAATGCCTTTTAGTATTCCCAGTTTTCTCTTCACTGTTTAGTCCGGCAGCTCTGTCCCAAGCTAAAATCAGAAAAGCAAGCACAGAAATAATGGAGCCGTAGATGAAAATACCTCCTCGCCAACTGAAGAGTGTCTCATAAGTGGAGCGAAGCTGTGAGCGGGTGACAACTCTGATACCTCCAAAGCGTTTATCTATTTTCTTACCTATATTATCTGTTTCATCTGAGTTGTATATACGCAATCCAACATCAGTAAATTGGTTACTTTCCAACCCTAGTATGGTTCGGGCATCTGAAGGAGAAAGAACAATCAGGTCTTTGGTGAGTAAGTCTGAAGAAGCCGAAAAAGCTCCTACAATTGAGAAGGTTCTTAGTTCTCCAAAACTATCCTGAATTGTAAAGCGGTCTCCTTTCATCAGGCCTCTCATTTCAAGGAAGCCTGTACCACATAATGCTTCACCCTCTTTTAGTTGGCTAGTTTCCGTGTCAAGCAACTCAAGTCCCTGAAGTTGGGTGCCTGAGCCAATTACAGTAAGTACTGCTCCTGTTGGAATATCAAAGGTATAACCCCATATTCTTGGTTCAACTTTTTCAACACCTCGAATACCTTGAAGAGAGTCTACAAACTGTTGTTGAATAGGGTCAAGCCTTCCTCCGGTTATTTTTTGTACCCAAAGTTCAGGTATATCCTGAAGTACTGCCTGTGTTTCCTGTTTAAGTGAGGAAGTGAAAAAAACGACTGATCCGAAAAAAGCTACCACTATCGCATATATCAGTACTAGAGAGGTATATTTCTTCCATCTTCTAGCAAGGGATCTTGTGGCGTATTCAAGCAGGTTGAGCATTCTGTTCATCTCGTTGTCAATATCGTGTTTGTATCGTATTTGTCTTTTATTGTTGATTTAAGTTTTGGTTGGCAGGTGGGTGAAAGAAAGAGGAGGATGGGAAGTGGTCATGGAAACCAGGCAGGTCTTGGAACGGAGCCATTATTTCAGGCATGCTAATGTGTCGTGTATGACGAGATTCTGTTGAAAAACAGAAGTCTGTAAGCAAAAAACGCTCGCTTAAAGCCCTTTCGTTGCGGTATGTCTGAGTTGGTGATTTCCAGGTAGAATAGACCGTAATTCCAATAATGGTGGCTGTCTGGAGAAGGAGGGATGAAAAAAATAAATTTCTGACTGGAGTAGTTGCCATGATTGTTATAAAAATGTATAATATATCCTTAATTTTGTTGCGAATATACAGGAGAAATACACGAAATCGGAAACTTTGTCTTTCCATTCAAGGTTTTTGTTTTTGTAGTGTATTTAATAGTATATTCCTAACTTTGTTTTTGACAAAAATGAGGAAGTATGAAGTTTCATGAAAAGGAAGATATTGAAGTACTGGAGTTAGACGAAACCAAAGTTGACTCTGAGCTGAACCGTGAATTGATCGTATTTAATGATGATGTGAATACATTTGAGCATGTGATCAATACACTGATTGACGTGTGTGAGCATAGTCCTCATCAGGCGGAGCAGTGTACTTGGATCATCCATTACAATGGCAAGTGCTCTGTAAAGACAGGCTCTTTTGATGAGCTTGCTCCGATGAGAAATGCTATTTGTGACAGGGGGATATCTGCTGAAGTGCTGTAAGTACTTCATGCCCCTTCTGGACCTTTTCTGTATCACCTTGCCTGCTGTTTAACACTTTTAGGTAGCAGATAAGGTATTTTTATGGTTGGAATTCATGCCTAGATAAAGGTGTGGTTAATAGAGATAGAACTTGAATTTTCCTTCTAAGCTGGTAGAAGAAGCAGTCAATGAGATGGCAAAACTGCCGGGTATAGGTAAAAAGACTGCATTGAGGCTGGTACTTTTTCTTTTGAAACAGGATGAGCAGTCAGTAGTGTCATTGGGTGATGCTTTGGTAAAGCTGCGTTCCAATACACGCTACTGTAAAAAGTGCCATAATATCTCAGATGCAGAGCTATGCTCAGTCTGCGATAACAAAATGCGTGACCATAGTATTATCTGTGTAGTGGAAAATATCTCGGATGTGATGGCTATTGAAAACACTTCAAGTTACAATGGTGCATATCATGTCTTGGGAGGAGTGATTTCACCTATTGAAGGAATTGGTCCTGCAGATCTGAACATAGCGTCATTGCTAGGTAGAGTAAAGGAGGAAGATATCAGCGAGGTTATTTTTGCATTGAACTCATCTATGGAGGCGGATACAACCACCTTTTATATTTCAAAAAAACTGAAGGAGATAGGAGCAAAAGTCAGCACAATCGCTCGAGGGGTGCCGATTGGTGGAGAATTGGAGTATACAGACGAAGTGACATTAGGTAGAAGTATTATGGAGCGTGTTTCTTATAAACACTGATCAACAATGCTTAACAGTGTCTAATAGTCCTTGGTAGAATATATTTTTTATCTGAACTTTTATCATATGCAATTTCACCTAACGAGTGAAAATGTTTTTTTAACTATTATAACCCTATGACTATGAGTTTACGCTTTACTCCACAATTACTAATACTATTATGCTTTTTTTGTTTAACCAATAAGTCCTTGGCTCAGGAAACTGAGGTGTTGGGAAAGGTTAAGGCAGCATTGCAATCAGGGAATAGTCAAATGTTGCAAAACTGTTTTGCGAAGCAAGTGACTATTAACATTGGGGAAGAAAAAGGAATGTACAAAAAGCAGGAAACCGTGGATGTTTTTGCAGGATTCTTCTCAAAATATCCTCCTGTGAAATTCGAGTTTGTACATCAAGGAGATAAGAAAGACAATGATTTAAAGTATTCGATTGGGCAGTATACCCATAAGAATGGCATCATGGTCGTGTATATGTTGGTAGGGAAAGAAGGGAAAGGCGAAGTGGTGAGCCTAATGGATTTTGGTCATCACGAATGATAGAAAAGAGGTGATTCCGTATATTGCCGAAGGAATTAAATAGATGATACCCAAAAAGACACCTTACTTTAAGTGTCTTTTTTTTATTTTTGCGCTGAAATGAGACCGAAATATTTAACAGAAGAAGCGATCAATGCATTTATAAATGCAGCCCTTGCTGAAGATGTAGGAGATGGAGATCACTCCTCATTGGCTTCGGTGCCAAAAGGAATTACCCAAAAAGCCCGTCTATTGATTAAGGATGAGGGGATTCTGGCAGGGATGGAAATGGCTGAACGTATCCTGAGGTATGTAAGCCCATCTATGAAGATTGAAGTACTGATCAAGGACGGAGAGCCTGTCAAGTATGGAGACATAGCCATGCTGATTGAAGGAGATGCGCAAGCAATCCTGAAAGCAGAGCGACTGTTGCTCAACTGCATGCAGCGAATGAGTGGTATTGCAACGCATACCCGTGAGCTGATGCAACTGATTGAAGGTACAGGAACCCGTTTGCTCGATACACGCAAGACCACGCCAAACTTTAGGTTGATGGAGAAGTGGGCGGTCTTTATCGGTGGCGGAACCAATCACAGGTATGGTTTATTTGATATGATTATGCTGAAAGATAATCATGTGGATTATGCTGGAGGGATTACCAAAGCTGTACAGGCGACTCAAACTTATTTGAAAGAAACAGGAAGAGATCTGCGGATTGAAGTGGAGACTCGTAATCTGGAAGAAGTAAAAGAAGCTTTAGCTGTAGGTGGTGTTGATGTGATTATGCTAGACAACATGTCACCAGCAGAGATGAAAGAAGCGGTTGCATTAGTAAATGGTCAATGTGATACCGAAGCATCCGGAGGTATTACGAAAGACACTATCAGAGCAGCAGCAGAAAGTGGAGTAGACTTTATTTCAGTAGGTGCATTGACCCATTCAAGCAAAAGTTTGGATATAAGCCTAAAAGCGTATTAAAATATTGTTGATAAATAGAAAGGTGAAAGTCTTTCTTCTAGTAACTGAACTACAGACAAATCTGTATTAAATTTTCACAAATAGGATGATTGTAAAAACAAAAAAATACAAACTTGATACACAGCTTTACATCAAGTTGGCGATGGTAAATGTATTGAAAGAGCAATGGTGGGTGTGGTTTGTGCCTGTAGTGATTATGTTGATCCCAATTTTTGCACCTTCAGCATTATGGTGGTGTTTAGGGATTGCTTTGACAGCCATCGTACTTTATCTGTTGTTTTGGGCTGTACAATTTGCAGGAGCAACACAAGTGGAACAGAATAAGGTCTTGTTCAACAAGCTATCTTATGACATTGACAGTAGACAGATTCTGGTAAAAATGAGCGAGCGTGAGGGTATGCCACTCAAGTGGGATATGATTCAGAAGGTAAACCAAGAAAAAGATGCTTTTGTGATCTTTGTATCAAAAGGACATATCATCCACTGGCCATACAAGATTTTTAAGAATGATCAGGAGGTACGTTTCCTCGAAGCGATCATGCGCCGCAAAAAGCTATTGCCTGAGAAAGAAAAGCAAGAAACTGCTAAGTAATAGCTATAGATATAAGGAGGAAAACCTGAAGGGAAAATTTCTACTCTTCAGGTTTTTTTATGCCAAACCGATCATTATTTAAACTCAATTGCCAACACTTTGCTATAATTCGCAGTTAATAAGGCAGTTTGTGAAATTCAGTTGAATGTTTTTTCTTTCAAAAAGTAGCAAACAATTTCTCTTAACGGACTGTTCAGAGTGTAGTAACAATTTACCAACTCCATTTCGGTCAGGCTTTTTTTAATGACCGAAAGGCTATCTATCAATAATTTACAACAGGATTTTACTTCAGCATTTAGACGTATTTTAAAATGAGTACTTATTCGATCAAGGACCTCGAGCATTTAACAGGTATCAAGGCCCACACTATCAGAATTTGGGAGCAACGCTACAACATTATCCAACCTAAGCGTACGGAAACCAACATCCGCTTCTATGATTCAGAAGATCTGAAGCATATGCTCAATATCTCCTTGCTGAACAATAATGGATTCAAGATCTCCAAGATTGCCAAAATGAGCAGGGATGAGGTATGTGAACACGTACTGAATACCATAGACAAGAAAGAAAACTATCAGGATCAGATCAGTGGGCTGACGCTAGCCATGATTGATATGGACGAAGATAGGTTCGAGAAAATAATGTCCACCAATGTACTTCAGCTTGGTTTTGAGGATACCATGATGAACATTATTTATCCATTTTTGGCACGGGTAGGCTTTCTTTGGCAGACAGATTCAGTAAGTCCGGCACAGGAGCATTTTATCTCTAACCTGATCAGGCAGAAAATAATCGTTGCCATTGACGGGCAGATAAATACAGTTGATAAGAAGCAAAGTACTTATATGCTTTATTTGCCTGAAGGTGAGTTGCATGAAATTGGATTGCTGTTTGCCTCATACCTGATCAAGCAGAGAGGGAATAAAGTTATTTACTTGGGGCAGAGCTTGCCGCTTCCTGAGCTGTCTAAAGTATATGGTTACCATAAGCCAGATTATTTGTTGACCGTCTTGACGTCGGCACCAGACCTGAATTTTGTTCAACGTTATATAGATAATGTTGCGGAGTCATTCCCTGAAGCACAGATTCTAATGTCAGGGTATCAGGTTGTAGGACAGGATATGGACTTGCCTGAAAATGTAGAAGTGATACCTCACGTTAAGTATCTTGTTGATTATGTGGAAGAAGATAATTACCACCGAGCTAAAGAAAAAGTATCCCATCAATAAGCTTTAGCTATATGTAAATAAATAGAAACAGAATTTTAAGGTAATTTTTCTTTCATTCTGTTTGTGATTATTTTTTGTTAAAAATATTATTATTAAAATCCTATTTCTTAAAAGTAGAAATAGGATTTTTTATTTTTGAGCAGATGCAGTCTAAAAACAAACCAATTTACTTTTTACGCTACTACCGGAATTAGCCATGCAGACGCTCTTCCGCAAATACAGGCTACTACTATGATTTTCAAAACAGACAAACATTCTGATCGACGCTACCGCTTTAAGGAGTTAAAAGTATATAACTCAACAGAGTGGTTAGCAAATGGAGAGAAGCGCTACCATAAAACATTGGAAAGTTGTGAGACATCCTATGTATATGCAGAGTTATCTCTTTTCAATAAGTTTTTTGATCAACGGGATTGGTCAGTAAGAGTCAGGTTGAAGTGCTACAGGATAGAGGAGGGAGAAAAAGAAGAACTGTGTGATTTGGCTTTGAGTCAGACCATCAAGAAAGAGGATGCAATAGTATATATCCGTGAAGGGTGGGGGCATGAAGAGAAAGGATATTACTGGAAGAGGGGAGACTACCTTTGGGAAGCCTATGTAGATGACGTGTTGGAAGGTACAGTTTTGTTCTATATTGAAAATGGCGGACCTGTAGAGGACGGCTATAATCCTTACTTCGAAGTGGAAGCACTAAAACTGTACGAAGGAGGAAAAGAAGGAGTGCCACCATTGGATCGTGAGTATTGTAGTCAGTTTAATGGTGCCTTTGCTAAGTATATTTGGGCTGAGTTCAAAATCAATAACCTACAGCACATTCCGTGGTTTTGTGAGGTTGTTTTCAACTTCTACAATCAGGAAGGGAACTTGAAGGGATCGGCGACAGAACTGAAGCGTATTGATGAAAACAGTAAGCAGATTGAAATTGTGACGGGTTGGGGAGCTGAAGCTCCAGGAACCTGGCATGAAGGCTATTACAGGGTAGAGGTTGTGTTTATGGGGTATAGACAGGCTGTTTTACCGTTTTTTTGTGGTAAGCAGCAAGTAGCTGGAATGACACAGTTTGTAGCTGGTAATGAAATAAATGTAAGGGTGTTGGGCAGTAGTGATCTTTCTATGGGGCAAGAGGATTCTATAGAAGAGATCATGCAAGAGCTGAATGCCATGGTTGGCTTGGAGTCAATCAAGCAGAAAGTAAAAGAGTATATAGATTACCTTGCTTTCTTGAAAATAAGGGAAGAAAGAGGGTTTGAAGAGCAACGTAACTTGAATTTGCATTCGGTCTTTAAAGGAAACCCAGGAACAGGTAAAACTTCTGTAGCCAGACTGATGGCAAGAATTTTTCACCGGATGGGGTTCTTGAGTAAGGGGACTGTTACAGAAGTTGGTAGGGCAGAGTTGATAGGGCAATATATAGGGCAAACAGCACCAAAAGTAAAAGAGACGATAGAGAAGGCACGAGGAGGGGTACTCTTTATAGATGAGGCATATGCTTTAGTCAGAAATGAGGAGGATGACAAGGACTTTGGCAGGGAAGTAATTGAAGTACTTGTGAAGGAAATGTCAGATGGAGCAGGGGATATAGCCATATTCGTGGCTGGTCATACAGATGGGATGGAGCAGTTCCTGAATTCTAACCCAGGGTTGAAATCCCGCTTCAGGATGTTATTTGATTTTCCTGACTATATGCCACAGGAATTGGTGGAAATAGGGGAGTCTGTAGCAGTTAATGAAGAAGTAGAACTGTCGGAGGATGCTCGTCAGTTTATGAAAAAGAAGCTGGTGGAGCTTTACCGAAATAGAGATAAGACATTCGGAAATGCCAGATTGGTACAATCGATCGTAGAAGAAGCAAAACTCAAGATGGCACTACGTGTCATGCGCCATGACATGGAAGAGGTAGATGAGCAAATGCTAAAACAGGTCGAAAAGGAGGATGTCGTCAAGATCTTTGAAGAAAATAAGATACGACTGCCTGATATAGGTATAGATGAAAAGCTATTGCAGGAGTCGCTTTCGATGCTTAATCAGCTGATTGGTTTACAGGGCGTAAAGCGAGACTTGGATAGTTTGGTTAAGCTGGTACGTTTTTACAAAGAGTCCGGAAAGGATGTATTGGGGCGTTTCTCTTTACATTCCGTGTTTAAAGGAAATCCAGGAACTGGAAAAACGACTGTAGCCCGAATTCTATCGCAGATATATAAGGCATTGGGAATTCTTGAACGTGGACATTTAGTGGAATGTTCAAGACAGGATTTAGTTGCTGGCTATGTCGGGCAAACTGCCATCAAGACCAATGAAATGATTGAAAAAGCCCGTGGTGGAGTCTTGTTTATAGATGAGGCATACGCTTTGTCTGGAGGTGGTCAGGCTTCTTCTGATTATGGAAAGGAAGCAATTGAAGTACTACTGAAGGAGATGGAGGATAAAAGAGGGGAGTTTATAGTAGTGGTGGCTGGTTATACGGATCAGATGCAGAAGTTCTTGTCAACAAACCCAGGTTTGAAGTCCCGCTTTGACAAGGAGCTCTATTTTACAGATTTCGAAATGGAAGAACTGTATCAGATAGCGGAGCAGTTACTGAAGAAGGAGGACTTGTTCTTTACAGAAAAAGCAGAAGAGCATTTCAAGTTTTACTTAAACAGTCTGTACAAGCAGCGAGATCAGTATTTCGGAAATGGACGAGATGTCCGCAAGATTATTTCAAAGGTAATCAAGAATCAACATCTGCGTATGTCTGATATCCCTTATGAGGAGCGTACGGAAGAAATACTCCGGACAGTAGATATGGAAGATGTTAAAGAGTTTTATCCAGGCAACGAAGAGCTTCTGATTGGGGTTAGAGGCATAGGGTTTAATTATTAGATTGAAAAAAAGGATTTTGGGAAGGAAAGGGTAGTTGGTTGCTCTTGTGGAGTATAGCGTAAATTATGGCAAAAAGAAATCTGATATTTGTAATCAGCCTGATGAGTGTGGCAATGCTCGGACTGATTGTATTACAGTTTTACTGGATCAATGAAGCTGTAGAGGAAAGGACAGAGCATTTCCGTCAAGAGATTGGGGAAGTACTGACTACAGTCGTAAAGCGAATTGAACATCAGGAAGCTGCATTCTTGACAAGGCAGCAGGTAGATGATAATATAAAGCTATCTGATAACCTTAGGTCAGTAGATTATGATTCGGCAGGTAATGCTCGTTGGACAGAACAGCAAAGGCTACGTATCAAAAGAACCTTCAGCTCTGATAAGCTGACTCAGCAGGGTTTTGCTTATCAGGTAGAGGAAGAGGCGGTGATCAAGCGATCGGGTGTTGCTCGTAAGACACCTATTCAGGACTTGAACCGTAATGACCTTCGTTTGGAGCAGAAGATGGACGATATTTCTAAGGTAGTACCTGATTCGTCACATTCAGCTAAAGATGAGGAATTGGCTTACCTGACCAAGATTGCACAGAAGACGAACTTCATCGATATGATCTTAAGGCAGATGGTCATGATGGAGGATAAGGATATAGAGGAACGTGTTTCCTTCAATACCTTGGATTCATTATTGAAACAGGAAACTTCAAGCAGGGGGATCACAACAGACTTCAACTTTGCTGTAAAGCATATGGAAGGTAAAAAGGCTTCCATTGTTTATTGTAGCAATGATAATCAGCAAGCAGATATCTTGAAGTCAGATTATAATATCAGGCTTTTCCCTCAGGACTTTATGGACTCAAAGAATACTCTTTTTGTACATTTTCCTGATGAAGGCGCTTTTATTCTGCAAAAAATGGGTGCCGTATTGGGTATGTCAGTGGTCTTTATTTTACTGACCTTATGTTCATTTGTTTTCGCCGTAATGACGATCATCAAGCAAAAGCGAATTTCGGAGATTACAAATGACTTTATCAGCAATATGACACATGAGCTGAAAACACCCATCTCAACTGTGTCGCTTGCATGCGAGGCGTTATTGGATCCTGATATTCAGAAAATACCTACTATGCAGAACCGTTACCTGAACGTGATCAAGGATGAGAACAACAGGTTAGGAATGCAGGTAGAAAAAGTGTTGCAGATTGCAAGGTTGGAGCGTCAGAATATCAAGTTGAAGATTGTGAAGACAGATCTTCATAACCTGATCAATAAAGCAGTCCAGAATGCAGCAATTCAGGTAGAAAATAGAGGAGGGGCTATAGAGACAGATTTGCAGGCTGCTGATACGTTGATAGAGGCAGATGAAGTGCATATGACCAATATTATCCATAACCTATTGGATAATGCCAATAAATATTCACCTGAGGTACCACAGATTTCCATTAAGACGGAAAATAAGGATGGAGGTATTATGCTGATGATCTCTGACAATGGGCAGGGAATTCCTAAGGAGTCGGTAGGGAAGATTTTTGACAAGTTCTATCGGGTGCCAACAGGAAATGTGCATAACGTAAAAGGGTTTGGCCTTGGACTGAGTTATGTCAAACACATTGTTGACGCACATTTGGGTCAGATATCAGTAAAAAGTAAAGTAAATAAGGGAAGTACATTCACAATATATATACCATTGAAACATGGAGAAAACTAGAATATTACTCGTAGAAGACGATCCGAATTTGGGCATGCTTTTGTCTGAATACCTTGAAGTAAAAGGTTTTGATGTAAAGCACTGCAAAGATGGTGAGGAAGGTCTTAAAGCATATCAAGAAGGCGATTTTGACTTGTGCATTTTTGACGTGATGATGCCAAAAATGGACGGTTTTACATTGGCTGAACGTATTAGAAAATCAGATGTAGAAATTCCTATTTTCTTCCTGACGGCTAAGTCTTTGAAAGAAGATACGTTGAGAGGTTTTGAAGTGGGAGCAGATGATTATATGAGTAAGCCTTTCAGTATGGAAGAGCTGTTGGCAAGGTTGCAGGCAATCTTGCGTCGTTCAAAGAAAGCATCGAATGAGAAAGAAGCGCAGACAGTATTTGATATTGGTCGCTTCACGTTTGACTTCAATGCTCAAAAGCTGAAAGACAACGAAGAGAACACAGAGCAAAGACTGACTTCAAAAGAAGCTGCATTGCTTCGTTTGTTGGCAATCCATAAAAATGAAGTGATGGATCGTTCTGAAGCTTTGAAGAAGATTTGGTTGGATGACAATTACTTCAACTCTAGAAGTATGGACGTTTACATTACAAAGCTGCGTAAATTCCTGAAAAGTGATGAGTCGCTGAAGATTGTCAATGTTCACGGACAAGGATTCAAATTAGTGGAGCTTAACTAAGCAAAACGAAAATTGATACAATTAAAAAAATCACCTGCTCAAGAGGTTTTTACTTTTGGCCAGGTGATTTTTTGTTTTTCTGTTATAATTGAAACTGCTTTGTTGGCATATCCTTAACAAATATCAAAAACGGACAATATGTATTATCAAAGAACCTTTAAGCTAAAGCCTTATTCAAGAGGTTTTCACCTGATTACGCGTGAGATTGAAGAGCACTTGTCTGACTTGAGTGCCATTGAGGTGGGGATGGCAAATATTTTTATCAAGCATACTTCAGCTTCACTGACGCTCAATGAGAATGCAGACCCTACAGTAAGGAGTGACTTTGAGAGACATATGAATAAGATGGTGCCTGAAAATGCACCTTATTTTGAGCATACATATGAAGGTCCTGATGATATGCCAGCCCATATCAAAAGCTCATTGATGGGAGCTTCAGTGAGTGTTCCCGTTACAAATGGAAGGTTGCATCTAGGAACTTGGCAGGGAATTTACTTGTGTGAGCACCGTAATCATGCATCAAGCAGGGAGATAGTTGTAACAGTTATGGGAGGGAAAAAAGGCAACTTGTATTAAGTGAAGGAACATGTTCGTAATTTGATTTGTTAGCACTTGGTTTCGGCTTATAAAGGTAAAAAACATTAACTTGCGAACCTGTTTGAAAATAGCACTGAACTTAACAATACCTAGGCATGTTTTATAAAGCTAGGTAAGGGATACAACATACTAACACAAACTTACAGAGATGAGCCGTAAAAAGGGTTTGAAAAAACTGAAATACGATGTGCTTTATGTGGTAATCAAGGCAATGATTGACATGATCTGCTTTATGCCACGTAAATCCATGATTCGTTTGGGTGGAGCTATCGGCAAGCTTGTATATGCCGTAATGAGTGGGGAGCGTGAAAAAACGATCCGTAACTTGACCATTGCTTATGGAAATGAGAAATCTCCTGAAGAGATTAAGAAAATGGCTAAGAAGGTATGGGAAAATATTGGTAAGAATGCCATTGACATTATCCGCTACCGCAACATCCAAAACCTTGAAGACTATAAGAAAATCGTCAAGATTGAGGGTGTTGAGAATTTGGAAGCAGCCTACAATTCCGGTAAAGGTGTAGTAGGACTGGTTCCTCACCTAGGTGCATTTGAGATGGTGGGTACCATGCCATTTGAAATGGGCTATACGGTAACCATTGTAGGTGCGGCTTTGAAGGATCCCCGAATGAATCAGCTTCTTGTAGGAAACCGTACTTTGAGAGGTGCCAAATATGTGGAAAGAGGTCAAAGTACCATTAAGTTGGTGAAAGCACTAAAGAGTGGAGAGATTGTCTTCTTGCTGATTGATCAGGATACACAGAAGGTCCAAAATGTGTTTGTTGACTTCTATGGCAAAAAAGCGGCTACTCCGATTGGCGCTACCATGTTGGCACAGCGTACAGGAGCTTTGGTATTGCCAATGGCAATCAGAAGAATGGAAGATGATACGCATCTATTGACCATCAAGCCTGCAGTGGAGCTAAAAACGACAGGAGATCAGGAAAAGGATATGGTGAATAATACACAGATACTTTCCAATTACCTTGAAGACTTTATTAGGGAAGCACCCGAACAGTGGGTGTGGATGCACGAAAGGTGGAAAACAAGACCTGAAGAGGAATTGGTATCATAATGTGATTCCAGAAAAATTGGAGAAAAATATAAATCCCTTAGAGAATGTACTAAACATCATCTAAGGGATTTTTTATGGAATTGTCAATTAGATTTTCTTTCGCCTGTTTCTTTGGTAATCCTCAAAGATCAAATCTCCTAACCCTCTCAAGCTACTGAAGTAAGCTTTTCCCTGATTGACTTCTGTAAATTCTCGTACAAACTGTTGTAAGTACGGGTCTGTGGCAATCATAAAAGTGGTAATTGGAATTTTCAGCTTTCTACACTGAGCAGCAAGGGTAAGTGTTTTATTCAGAATTTTCTGATCAATGCCGAAGCTGTTTTTATAATAGTGTAACCCTTCCTTGATACAAGTAGGCTTTCCATCCGTAATCATGAAAATCTGCTTGTTCGGATTTTTTCTCCTTCTCAGAATATCCATCGCCAACTCAACGCCAGCCACTGTATTGGTATGGTAAGGTCCCACTTGCAAGTAGGGTAAATCTTTCAGTTCGATTTGCCAAGCGTCATTTCCAAATACAATAATGTCCAAGGTGTCTTTTTTGTATTTGGTAGTAATGAGTTCAGCCAATGCCATTGCTACTTTTTTGGCAGGAGTGATGCGGTCTTCCCCATAAAGGATCATGGAATGGGAAATGTCAATCATCAGCACTGTAGAGGTTTGTGCCTTGAACTCTTGCTCCCTGATTTGTAAGTCACCCTCGGTTAAGGTAAAGTCTCCTAAACCATGATTGACTTGTGCATTCTTGATAGACTCCGTCATAGAGATCTGGTCAAGAGAGTCTCCAAACTGGAAGTCACGTAACTCAGAAGTGAACTCATCACCTTGCCCAATATGAGGTGTCTTGTGGTTTCCTTTATTTCGGGATTTTCTGAGCTTACCAAAAATTTCCTCCAATGCACTTTTACGGATAGTCTGCTCGCTTTTGGCGGTCATATTGAGTTCTCCCGTTTGTGGATTTTCCTTGATATAGCCTTTATTCTTCAGGTCTTCAATAAAATCCCCAATGCCATAGTCACCATTAGTCAGGTTATACTGCTTGTCCAGCTCAGTCAGCCATTGCAAGGCTTCAGCTACGTCGCCTGCGGTTATGGTCAGCAGTTGCTTGAATACGTCCATCAGGTTTTCGAATGGAGAATTTCCATTGCCTGTTTTGGGTATATATTTTTCGAAACGGTATCCTTTCATGTCAACAGGAATTGATTGCTGAGAGTATTGGTGTTGCTTCCAGATCAGAATGAGAAGCTTATTCAATATACAAACTATACAACCAAACTATGCAGGCTCTTGTTTATTCTCCTTCTACCTTATTCATATTTTCGCATTTCTTCGGCTAGGTCTTTTTCTGATACAATCTTGAGGGATTTGTCTTCATACTGAAGAAGACCCTTGCCTATCAATCTTCGAATAATCCTGTTGATACTGCGAACACTTGTTCCCAAGTACTGTGCTATATTTTCCTTGTTGAGGTCTAGCGTTTCATCATCCTTAGCACTATTGATCAGTTTCAGGACAGAGTATTCCATCGGAAAACTGAGATGTGTTGAGGCTCTTTCTGAAATCCGCATCAGTCGCCAAGCAAGCAGCTTGTTCATATGCAGTGAGAAGGCAGGGTCATGATCCATCCAATCCTGATAGAGGGGTTTAGGAATCAATACTGCTTTACATTGGCTAATGGTCTCCACACTACAAAAACAAGGACTGTCAAAAAGGATTTCAGCTTCTCCCATAACTTCGCCTTTTCCAAATAAGCCAATCAGGTATTGATTGCCTTTGGAGGTAGTATGAAATGCTCTTACGCTTCCTTCCAGTAAAATAAAAATCTGTTTTGGGGGAGTGCCTTGCTCCAACAGGTTTTCGTGAATTCCATATTGGCGTGTGATGAAGTGACGCTTGATTTGCTCAGGAGCATTTTCAAGTAAGTTAAGTATATCTGTGGAGTGTGGAAACATCTTATCAATTGCTGTTTGTAAATCCTATTTAAGGCAAAAATAGGAAGCTGTTATAAGATCATTGACATTCCCCAATAAAAAATCCCTCTGAATCGATTCAGAGGGATTAATGGCTGTATTAATATATGTCTTATTTTTCTACGGCTACAGCAGCCGTTTCATATTCTTTGATCAAGGTGGTGACTACCTCATCTACAGAACGAACAGCATTAACATACTCAATGGAAGGTCCGGCACACCAAACTGTTTTGTAAGTAGCACTGAAGGCGGACTTTTCAAGCATCTTCATACCTTTATAGAAAGTCAGCATCTTGGCAAACTTTTTCATTTGCTTATTGCTGTTCAGAAATGATTCCAAGAAGTTTTGTTTGGTCCCAATTTTCTGAACGTATGGCGTGTTGATTACAGTGCAAGGAGTACCTGAAAGCTTGTTGGTCATCACAATATCCTTGGCTCCGTATTGCACGCAAGCTTGCTTGTATTCTTCTGAGACACCTGCCTCGTGAGTGGCAATAAAAGGACTTCCCATTGAAATACCACAAGCCCCTAAATCCAGTTTCTCCTTGAATTGAGCTCCTGTTCCTACACCACCCGCAGAAATTACAGGTAAATTACAAGCGTCAAGCAGCTCAGGAATCAGCTCCGCAGCAGGTGTAGGACCTGCATGTCCTCCTGCTTCTTTGTTGACTGCTATAAGTGCATCTGCACCAAGTTCTTCTACTTTTTTGGCGTACTTGGCATCTACTACATCACAAAATACCTTGATGCCTTGTTGCTTACATTTCTCAATGATGCGTTGTGGACTTCCTAGAGATGTAATGATGTAATCAATTTCAAGGTCAAGGCAACTTTGCAGTTGTTCTTCCAGTCGTACATTGGATTTGTTGGCAATAAGGTTGATGCCTACAGGTCCGCTAACCTCATTTTTTATTCCCTCGATAGCTGCTCTAAACTCTTTGTCCGTTCGGTAGTTGAGTGCAGGGACAGCACCTGTAATTCCACTTCGGATTGCTGCTTTTAGCATCTCAGCATTAGATACCAAAAACATAGGAGCTATGATAATCGGATAGCGAATACCCAACATTTCAGTCAGTGCAGTGTCTATTTTGTTCATTGGGTTCATCTTTGTTGTGTTGTTTAATGATTTGATCAGAGAATCAAGATATAGAACATTTCTTTTAAATGCACTATTGCGGTAGTGAATATTCATTTACTTAGGATAGGCAGTAAAACGAAATGACAAGGCAGCGTGTTACTAAACGAGGAAATAGGGTTTGTAGTGAGAATTAATCCTTGGTAAATGGAAAACCCTTCCAATCTTTGGAAGACTTACTGTATTTTTGTGAAAATATTGAAAAACTGATAATTGGAAGATGGCAAATAGCAAATTGACTTCAGCAGATACAGAAGTACATAAAATCACAGCAAAAGGTTTTCTGGAGCAGTATCAGCAAGATGCACAAGTGAGGATGCTTGCTGATCAGCTTTCTGGTAAAGAAGCGATGTGTTTGCAGGTAAAAGGCATGTCAGGAAGCTTGGATGCAGTAGTGACAGCGGCTATCTGTGATTCGAAAAAAGGAACTCACTTGTTTGTGATGCATGACAAGGAAGAGGCTACTTATTTTCTGAATGATTTGCAAAGTATTTTACCTGAAAGAGAAGCCTTGTTTTTTCCGACTTCCTATAAAAAGCCTTATGAGTTTGTGGAGGTCGAAAATGCCAATATTCTCCAAAGAGCAGAAGTGTTGAATATTATCAGCCAGAAGAGAAAAGAAGGAGAGCTGATTGTCACTTACCCTGAGGCATTGACTGAAAAGGTAATCAATCAACGGTCTTTGTTGGAAAATACCTACACTGCTCGGGTAGGAGAAAAGTTCAATATTGATTTTATCACGGAGCTTTTAGTAGAATACGAATTTGAGAAAACGGATTTTGTATATGAAGTTGGACAGTTTGCTATTCGTGGTGGAATTGTTGATATCTTCTCGTATGCGCATGATTATCCTTATAGAATAGAGCTTTTTGGTGACGAGATTGATACGATCAGAACTTTTGATCCGTTGACACAACTCTCAAAAGAAAGCTGTGACTATGCTGCCATTGTTCCTGATGTTCAGACAAAGCTATTGCAAGAAATCAGGGAATCATTTTTACGTTTTTTACCACAGGATACTACAATTTGGGTAAAGGAGTATCAACTGACTTTGGATGTCATTGAAAACTACTTTGAACGTGCTACAGACAGTTTTCAGGAAATATTGGCAGCCAATGGAAATACTCAGGTAATTCATGGACCTGATGAGCTTTTTGAGACAAAAGATAACTTTGAAAAGTTTGCAGAACAGTACCATAGAGTGGAGTTTGGGAATCGCTTTTTCCTGAAACCAGACCTTGAGATCGTTTTCGAATCAAGTCCGCAGCCTTCTTTCAATAAGGACTTCAATATGTTGGCAGATACATTGGAGGCAAATCAGCATCAGGGGGTTCGTAATATTCTAGTGGCAGAATCTCCAAAACAGTTGGAGCGTTTACATACCATATTTGAAGAAGTAAACCCAGATCTGACACTGTTCGAGTTGAACTTGGGACTGAGAGGAGGCTTTTTGGATAAGCTTAACCAAATTGCTTGCTATACGGATCATCAGATTTTTGAACGTTACCACAAAGCTAAAACAAGATCCCGTTTCAAGTCTTCCTCAGCGATGACCTTGAAAGAACTGCAATCGCTGAATATCGGTGATTATATTACCCATATTGATCATGGCATTGGCAGATTCGGAGGATTGGAAAAGATGGAGGTCAATGGTAAGGAGCAGGAAGCTGTGAGGTTGATTTATCGAGATGATGACTTATTGTATATCAGTTTGCATGCGCTTCACAAGATCTCCAAATACTCAGGGCAAGACGGTACAATGCCTCAAATGAGTAAGTTGGGCTCTCAGGAATGGGAAAAGAAAAAGTCTAAAGCCAAGAAAAAGGTAAAGGATATAGCTCGGGAGCTAATTAAGCTTTATGCAAAGCGAAGGGCAGCGAAAGGGTTTGGTTTTTCTCCTGATAGCTATTTGCAAGCAGAATTGGAGTCATCATTCCTTTATGAGGACACACCTGACCAAGCAACAGCTACAGCAGCAGTCAAACAAGATATGGAGCAGGATTACCCGATGGACAGACTGGTTTGTGGCGATGTAGGTTTTGGTAAAACAGAGATAGCAATACGAGCAGCATTTAAAGCTGTAGCAGACAGTAAGCAGGTTGCGATACTTGTTCCTACGACTATCCTTGCCATGCAGCATTACAATACCTTTAAAGGGAGGTTAGGGAATTTGCCATGCCGAGTTGAGTATATTAACCGTTTCCGTTCAACAAAGCAGATTCGTGAAACACTGAAAGACTTGAAAGAGGGGAAGGTTGATATCCTTATTGGTACACATCGGATTACAAATAAGGACGTTCAGTTCAAAGACCTTGGGTTGTTGGTGATTGATGAAGAACAAAAGTTTGGGGTTAAGACTAAGGAGAAAATAAAGGAAATGCGTGTCAATGTAGATGTTTTGACATTGACGGCAACGCCAATTCCAAGAACACTTCATTTCTCAATGATGGGCGCAAGGGACCTTTCCGTAATTTCGACACCACCTCCAAACCGTCAGCCTGTCACGACTATTCTGTCAACCTACAGTGATACGATGGTTCGTGATGCAGTTGCTACTGAGATTAGAAGGGGAGGGCAAGTATTTTTTGTCCATAACCGAATCAGCGACATTGAGCATATGGCTAATAATATCATGCATTTGGTACCTGATGCAAAGGTGGCTTATGCTCATGGTCAGATGGAAGGTCCAAAGTTGGAAAAGATCATGCTCAAGTTTATCGAAGGGGAGTATGATGTATTGGTCTCTACCAATATCATTGAGTCTGGTTTAGATATTCCAAGTGCTAATACCATCATTATCAATCGGGCACATATGTTTGGCCTGTCCGATTTGCATCAAATGAGAGGTCGGGTTGGGCGCTCTAATAAAAAGGCATATTGTTATCTGATGACGCCTCCGATGATTAACCTGACAGCTGAAGCACGAAAGCGTTTGAGTACGTTGGAACAGTTCTCGGATCTTGGGGATGGTTTCAAGGTGGCGATGAGAGATTTGGACATTCGGGGAGCTGGAAATCTGCTTGGAGGAGAACAATCTGGATTTATTACAGATTTAGGCTTCGATGCATACAATAAAATACTAGAAGATGCAGTTCAAGAATTGAAGCAGGAGGAATTTAAGGAACTTTTCAAGAATGAATTGGACCTTGGAATGCTCAAAGTCAGTTGCAGTATTGAAACTGATTTTGAGATTTTGATCCCTGAGGACTATGTTAGCAATATTTCTGAAAGATTAAATCTTTATATTGCTGCCGATAAGCTAAAGGATGAGAATGGGTTGGAGAAATTCAGAAACTCACTCACCGATCGCTTTGGGCCTATTCCATCACAAGTAGAAGATCTGCTTAAAACAGTCAGGTTACGTTGGTTAGCAGAATCATTGGGCATGGAGAAGATTATGCTTAAAAATGATACGCTGAAAATCTACTTGTTGGAAAATAAACACGTTTCCTATTATCAATCAGAAGAGTTTGGTAAGATATTGGCATTTGTCCAACAGCAAGGGAAACGTTGCACATTAAAAGAAACGAAAAAGCGTTTGATCATTATCTTAGATGATGTTTCCTCAATCAAAGAAGCGATCAAATGTCTTGAGCATATAAAAAATGCATGATTATTAGGATCAAGCAGAGTTGAAAGTAAAAATGATATTGAATAATTCTTACATGGCAATATTTTTTCAACCTAAAACGAGAATTTTTTAGATTTTTTTACTTTTGCCCTTTGTTAGGTATAATTATTGACACCGAGTTAAGTGAATTTTAATACCGGATATTAGATAATCATTCGTTCATTCGTTAATATTGAGCTTAAAAATACAGGGAGCGGCAAGAGCCCTTTTCCGGTGAATTTTTATTCAGACACAACTATGAACAAAGTAAGAAATTACATTTACCTGTTTACATTGCTGTCGGTTCTGGCAGGTTGTTCAAAAAATACTAAACCGGACGCTTACGGTCCCGGAAGAGCAAGTACAGTTACAGGGCTGGAATATAACGGGGATGATGACAACTCGTTTGCAGTAAGAGATTATAATGGTATGCCTGAGGCACCGAACATGGTTTACATCGAAGGTGGTAGGGTTGTATTGGGCTCTTACGAAGAAGATCTTTTGAAATCGATGGATAACATCGAAAGAACAGTCTCAGTAAGTTCATTCTGGATGGACGAAACAGAGATTGCCAATATTCACTGGCTTGAGTACTTGCACTATGCAATGGACTCAGGTAAGCAGTACTATGATGAGGCTTTGCCTGATTCAACAGTATGGAAAGAAGAGCTGGCATTCAATGACCAGTATGTAGATCACTACCTTCGTTATCCAGGCTTTAGATATTTCCCAGTAGTGGGTGTATCTTGGATCCAAGCTCAGAAATACTGTCAGTGGAGAACTACTACTGTAAACAAGCAATTGGCACTTCAGAATGGTAACGATGATGAGGTGGAAGCTGCTGAAAACGGTCAGAGAATTCCATTGGAGTCAGGAATTGTACTTCCTGCTTTCAGATTGCCTACAGAGGCAGAGTGGGATTACGCTGCTCAGGCATTGATCGGTTTGCAAGAGTTGGATGAAAACTACAGTGAGAGAAGAATCTACCCTTGGGATGGCCACTCATTGAGAAACCCTTATGGTGAAAGCATGGGTGACTTCATGGCTAACTTTAAGAGAGGTCGTGGTGACTACGCAGGTATCGGTGGTAAGCTGAATGATGCAGCGATGATTACTACTTGGATCTATGATAACCCTCCAAACGACTTTGGTCTGTACAATATGGCAGGTAACGTAAGTGAGTGGGTTGAGGATATCTACCGTCCGCTTTCTTACCAAGACTTCAGTGACCTGAACCCAGTTCGTAACAGTGATTACTTGGATGGTCCTGATTATGGTTATGCTTATGACAGCCGTAACTACGAAACATTTATCTCAGACCACATTAGAGTATACAAAGGTGGTTCTTGGAAAGACGTAGCTTATTGGTTGGCGCCAGGTACAAGAAGATTCCTTGAGCAAGATTCAGCTACTTCTACAATTGGTTTCCGTTGTGCAATGATTAATGCAGGTAGAAACCACTAAGAAGTAATCAATATAGAATACTGAAAAGCCCTTACAGTAAGATAACAATACTGTAAGGGCTTTTTTTATACCAAAGGCTGGAATAATCCTTTGTGTTTAAGGCTGTAAATGATATTTTTGCGACTGTCAATTAAGTGGTGATTTATAAATATATAATAGTAATATTCATGAAAAAGAACCTGATCAAATTGGCTTCAGCGGCAATGCTGCTAGCTTTGGCTTCTTGCGGTCAACATAATACAGCACCAAGTAAAGGTGTTAACCTTGACAGCGAAAGAATTTACGGAAAGAGCAGAACTGCAACTCCAGCTCAATTGGATATCCAATACCCTGAGCCAACTTCAGAAGATGCTGAAAGAGTAAACAAAATCAGAGAGGAATTATTCCCTAACTAATCTTACTCTTTTTGAATAAAAAAACAGGACAA
Source organism: Limibacter armeniacum (assembly GCF_036880985.1). Taxonomy (NCBI): domain Bacteria; kingdom Pseudomonadati; phylum Bacteroidota; class Cytophagia; order Cytophagales; family Flammeovirgaceae; genus Limibacter; species Limibacter armeniacum. The sequence goes on along the minus strand of NZ_JBAJNO010000009.1, from coordinate 2,271,029 downwards.
ACGATATGATACCGTTTGTCCTGTTTTTTTATAACAACTTTTTATTGATGCTCGAGGAGCTTTTTAGGATTGATCTTATATATCTTATAAGTGGTTCTGTCTTTTACCGGTAAGTGAATTTGAGAAGTAGTAAAGTATAAGTTACCATTTCCATCAGTAGCAAAAGAATCTGCCCACTTAATATCTGAAGAGTTAATTAACTCAACGTATTTTCCATTATTAGTAAAGCTGTAAATAGCATTGGTTTCTAAAGAAGCCATATAGAGGTTTCCATTTTTACCGAATAACATCCCATCAGGAGCATGGATTTCATGGACCTTCTCAACCTGTTGTCCTAGCTCTTGATCAGTGTTTGTAAGAAGTGCTTCAGTTGGGACACGATACAGCGTATGCCCTGAAAGAGCAGCATAATAAAGGTACTTACGATCAGGAGACAGGGCTATTCCATCTGAGTTTACACTATTCATCCAAGTGATATCACCAATCGTCAATCGATCTGTTTCTGCTTTTGTAGAAGGATGGTTCGATAACCTACGATTTGCTTCACCTGTTTTTAAGTTTAAAGTGATAATACCTCCTGTTCCAGAGTCTGTGATATAGGCAGTATTGTTTTCCTCATCAATACGAATATCATTTAGGTAAGTATCATTTGGAATGATATCAGAAGGAAAACGGTAACTTCTTACGAGGGAATCTGTATTGAGATCAAATTGATAGAGCCTTGGTCCCCTTTCGACAACACCTCTAAACATTGGATTTGCGGGATCTAATACCCAAAGTCTGTCTAGTTTGTCTACAAAGACACTCTGTACACATACAAAACTACTGTCATTGTTGTCTTGATAGTTATTCCATAAGCTGTCAGGATAAGCAATAGCCTCACCATCAATAATTTCGGCAACGGAAACAGGAACATTTTCAGACCACCTTGGATAATTGACAAACATTCGTCCGCTTTTACTTATAGCTATACCAGTCCATTGCTTTTCTGATGAAGCAACTTCCTGTAGCTTTTCACTTTCTTTTGCAGCTTGAGTGGAATCTTGCTTGGACTGACAGCTTATAAGGAGGATGGGAATTGTGATTGGGATAATATATTTCTTCCAGTTCATTGTAATTGATCTTTTGAATGAAATTAAAATAAAAGTTGGAAACTGAGTAACTGGAAAAGGAGGGAGGATGTTCAGACAGGAATAAGTATGATGTATCCCTGTCTGGTATCAAATTTATATGTTGAGACAGTTGTCAACTTTATAGAATATAGTTGTGCACTTATTATACACCATACCGGGAGCCATGCCCCAAAAGTCAATCTTCTTAAAACCTTTTTCTGTCATAAAGTCTATTGCTTCCTGATATGAAGCCCGTTCTGTGTCGTCGAGAACAAGAATACCTGATGAGGATAGCGCAGAAACTGAAGCTTTTGTACATGCTACACGGTCTCTGCCATCTACTATAATAATATCATATTGCTTACCTGATTCAGGAGCAGCATTATAGTAAGATGTAGGGTCTTCTTTTAAGTTCCGAAAAAGGAGTTGGGCATTGGTAGGAAGCATTTCTTTAACCTCTTTGATCCATTCCTCATCATGCTCTACTGATGTTACAGAGTTACACCTTTCTGCATAAAAAGCTGTAGAGTTTCCACTTCCGTATTCGAAGATATTGAGTTCTTTGTGAAGACGGGGTCTAATGAATTCTATAAAACTATAGGTAACCCAAGGTATTGGGCATTGGTCCTTATTTACGGGTCTTTTTTGAAGAAAAGATACACCCCATCCAGTTTGATGAAGGTAACTGTCCTTATACATAAATAAGTCGCCTGCCGCTGAAAATAATAGGTCTAGCCTTTTGGCACGGACGCTGCCTAAAAAAGGCTGTAGAAGTTTTGCAAAAAAATTCATTAGTAGTTTTATGCGCAATTAATATTGATTGTTAAATAACTTTATTCTCTTCCTGCATGGATTTCATGTCCAATCCACTGTTTGATTTTATTTTTCACCTTTACCAAAAAACCTTTTAGAGTTTTCTTGTTAGTAAATAGGTAAAAGTTTCTCAAATATTCTCGTCCAATAGCACTTTCTTCAATAGGAATAGGAGATACAGTAATAAAGTTGGTTACAGATACTTCATAGGGATTGTTATATAGTTCACCACTATTTTCTCCGCTGCCATCAAAGCCAATATTTCTGACCAATGTCTGTTTTGGATATAGACATAATCCTCCTTCAAGAAAAATACTTGTAAACCATTTGATTGCCCAAGTTTTCATCTTGCCTTGCAGATTCCATTCCAACTGTTGATGGAAAGATATTGCTCCATCTAGGTTAAAAGCATTCAGCTTATTTTCTTTATTGATTTCCTCTAGCAAATAGCCAGTGTCAAGGTTTATTTTTGCCCATGCATCTTTCCAAGTGGCCCATCCCCAACAACTCATGAATGTCAGGAAGAAGGTTTCAGGAAGTTCGTATTGCTTAGCATTGGGAAACTGTTGCGGTAGAAAACCGCTAATGTGCATTACATTAGGTTGCTCTGCATATAAATTCAAGGCATCATTCATATACTGAAGAAAACCTTTGGACGTAGTGATGTCATCTTCCAGGACGATCACTTTTCCATATTGGTTTACTACTGCTGTAACACCTTCAACTATGGAGTCTGCAAGACCTTTATTTTTATCTGACTCAATAATATGAACTTCCTTACACCATTGTTTTTTATGGGCAACTTGTCTTGTAGCTGCGATTTCTGCAAGGTCTGCTTCTGATGCACTATCTTTTGGACCATCTGCATAGATGTAAAGAGTGGACTGATCAGCCAAATTATTTTGGCTGAGTGCCTCTAGGGTTTTCTCAGTATGCCATGCACGGTTATAAATAAATAGTACAATTGGAGCTAGTTCCATATAACTATGAGTCTGTTAGATAATTTAAAGTAGGTGATACCTTATTTGCAAAGTTAATATTATTGCAGATATAGCTTTTGGAGAACTTAGTCCTGTTTTCCTTTAGCAATAGCCTTGATTGTGCTTACAGTGTCCAAAAGTAGAAGCGAACGTAGCTGTATCCGTAACACTTTCCTAGTAGAAGAAAAGAATAAGCTGAAAAGCTGGGTAACGATAATTTGCGTGATTACAGAAGCCAGAGCCGCACCTTTACCTCCAAGTTTTGGAATCAGTAGCAAGTTAAATCCAATATTGATAATAGGAGCACCGAAAGCAAACCATAATATAATACGCTGTTGGTTGGAGATCGTTAAGTAGCTTCCTCGTAACCCACCGTTGTACATAAAGATGATTCCAACCATCAAGATCAGCAATATATCAGTAGAAGCATGGTATTCTTCTCCATATAACCACGGTATAAACCAAGGCGCAATAATAACTGTAGCAACTAGTCCAAGGTAGGCAATCAAGGTCATTAACTGTACCATTCTCCTATAATTATCAAAGAAGAAGTTTTCCCCTTTTTTATAGAATTCGGTCAGCTTGGGGAAGAATGTAGTACCTAGTATTGTCAGTACAGAAAGTGGAACTTCATAGAGCTTGGTAGCTGTAGCGTACAGTCCTACCTCTTTGGCATCCATCATAGTTCCAAGCATAACCTGGTCAATTCTCATGTACATCATGTATGCAATTCCGGCAGCCATCAGTGGCCAACTTTGAGACAACAGCTTTCGAGACATTTTACGGTTGTAATGCCATTTACCCAGTTGTTTTTCATTACGCTGATAGATGTAAAGTAATAGAATTGCGGAGAGAACCATTTCTCCTAAATATGCCCAAGCAAATGCAACTAAAGGTTGATGAGTCAAAATCAGCCCTACCTTAATTATGGAAAAGATAAAAAAGGAGGGTCCTTTTGCTAGTACAGAGTTACGTGCTTTGAGTAAACTTTGATTGAAAAACACAATCACCTCTGTTGCCTGAACCAAAATACCTCCAGCTGCAATTCCTACTAAAACCAAATAGGTAGGATCAACACCTTCCAATAGCAAAATAGCCCCAATACACCCAGCAGAGGTGATAATCCCACTCACTAGACGTAGAGAAAAGGCAGTTCCAAGAATGGTATTCCTGAGTTTAGGAGTGTTAACTAGTTCACGTGTAACGAGCTGCTCAAGACCCAATGCTGAGATAATGACAAAGATGCCAGAAATAGCCAGAACAAAGTCCCATTTTCCTATTTCATCAGGACCAAGGTAACGCCTTACCCAAGCATTGACAAGTAGCCCTAATACGATCCGCATGACACGGTCTAGCATCAGCCAGTTGGCGTTGTTGGCTACTTCCATAAGGGACCTATTATTGCGTAGGTTGTTGAAGTAAGTCGTAATTTTATTTAGCAAAGTAAACGGTGGTCTAAGAATGATAAAAAATGAAACGGTACTTTCTCTGGTAATGCAAATCTTGCTTGCTAACCAAAAGTGCGGGTAAATTTAGTAAACTCTATTCGGTATTTATGCTACAGTTTGTAACCAATTGATATTGTACTGCAATAAAGTCAGTTCAGTTTCTTAGTTTCGGGGCTTGTTCACTGTATAAGACAGTAAACGGTATATAGAAATACAGGATCAAAAATAATGAAAGTAGTACATATTAACGTCTCCGATGCGGGAGGTGGCGCAGAACAGTTTGCATTTGACTTGGCTACGTCAAGCCAGTATGAGGGAAGCTTGTTTGTAAAGAAAAAGAAACGGAACAATAGCCGGGTAGAGGAGATTCAGCGGGCTTCCATGAGTTATTATATGAATGGAGTGGATGCGCTACTTCAGAAGTTCTTTGGAAAAACACTTTATGTGGACATTGGGGTGCTCTATCCGTTACACGGTTCATGGTTAGGAATCAGAAAAAGGGATATATATAGGCAGGCTGATGTGGTTTGTATTCATAATATCCATACGGATTACTTTGACTTAGATACATTAAAGCAAATAGCTGCTGAGAAGCCGATTGTTTGGGTGATGCATGATATGTGGAGCTTTACAGGAGGGGAGGTCTATGTATTTGATGATGAAGGCTACAAATCTGGAAATGCGGTGACTCCTTATGCTAATCTGTTCCCATTTTATAACCCAATTAAAGATCGACGCCAAGATTATTTGGAGAAAAAGAAAGCCCTATACCTTGAACTAGTAGATCGTATCACCTTTGTACCTGTATCAAAGTGGTTAGAGAGCTGCCTTCGGAACTCTTATGTATACAATGACAGAATGAAAATACAATGTATCCAGAATGGTGTAGACACCAGTATTTTCTATGATAAAGGTGAAAGAACTTGGGATAAGCCTAGAGTACTTTTCTTCAACAGTGAAAGCCCTTATAAAGGAAGTCATTTATTTAAAGAGGAAATACTGAAGGTTAAAGCACCATTTGATTTGTATACTGTTGGAGAATTGGTACCTGATATTACAGAACAATATCGTTTTGACCCTATTAGAAACAGGGAAGAACTGAATGACCTATACAATACAGTTGATATAATGGTTTTTCCATCTGAGGCAGAAAACTTCCCTCTGACTGTTTTGGAAGCTATGGCTGCAGGTGTACAAGTTGTAGGAGCGGCTACTGGAGGTATCAAGGAGCAGTTGGCAGAAGAAAGGGGAGTGTTGTTTGAATCAGGTAATGGGGATGATTTAAGAAAAATGCTGGAGTCTGTATTGGAGAAGGGAGTACACAATATCCGTACAGAAGCACAGGTAGGTATGCAATATGTGGTAGCACATTGGAATCAGCGAATGATGGAAGAGCACTATATGCAGTTGTTTGAGAATTTGACTGCAAACAAAGATTCTTGAATTTTTTTTGCTGGGGAAGTGATTCAATAACGGGATTATCTCAAGATTTTTTTGTGATTGCCTATATTGAGGCTTCAATAATATAAACTAATAAGAACAGACACTGGTTACTGGTTAAATTTTTCTCTATGAATAAGTTTTCGGTGCAGAAAGCACTACCGTATCTGATAGCTATACCGATTTTTTATCTGGTTACTACTCTTTACTTCCAAGCAGAGATGTTGGATGGATTGCATTTACCTCAAGGGGATGTAGTGCAGTTTGAGGGGATGAAGAAATTTTCAGAGGCATATTCTGAAAAACATGATGGAGAGCCTCCTTTATGGAATGTGAGCATGTTTAGTGGTTTTCCAGAATACTTGATTTCCAGTATTGAAGATGGACCACTTCGATATATACCTAGTATCACAAAAGGGTTACTGAGTGGTGAAAGTACGGCAAGTGTATTTTTCCTTTGTATGACCATGTTCTGGTTGACACTATTATGTTTTGGTGTCGGTCCGTATTTGGCAATTATTGGAGCAATTGCTTTTGCATTAAATACCTTCTTTATCGTTAGTACTGAGGCAGGGCACATGACCAAGATGTGGGCAATTGCCTATGCATCGATTGTGTTGGGTGGTATGTCGTTGGTATTCCGCAGAAAATACTTTTTAGGTTTTGCGGTTTTTGCAATGGCATTGACACTTCAGCTACGTGCTAATCACTTCCAGATTACTTACTACCTGATATTTGTGTGCCTAACATATGTGGTAAGCGAATTGATCTTTGCTGTCAGAGAAGGAAGAGTATCCTCTTTTGTGAAGACAGGAAGTATCTTGCTGGTGGCTGCACTCCTTGCAGGTCTGACACAGACAGGACGTATCTGGATGACAAAAGAGTATAGTAAGTATTCAACTCGTGGAGCCCGTGAACTGTCAACAGAGAATGAGTCAGTAGAAGGTAAAGATGGGCTAGATAAAGAGTATGCCTTTAGCTGGAGTGAAGGCAAAATGGAGACCTTAACATTGATGGTGCCATACTTCTATGGTGGAGGCAGTCAAGAACGTCCGCTAAAGGATGGTCCATTTTCTAAAGTTCTTGCTAAAGTGGCAGGACAACAGCAGGCAGACCGTTTGATTGGAGATGAGAACTTCCGTCTGCCAATGTATTTCGGGGATCAGCCATTTACTGCAGGTCCTGTTTATATGGGGGCAATCATCTGTTTCTTGTTCGTGTTGGGAATGTTTGTGCTTGATAACCGATATAGATGGTGGATGTTATCCGCAACGGTGATCACTATGATGATAGCTTGGGGTAAGAACTTGGAGTGGTTTAACTATTTCCTTTTTGACTATCTGCCAGGGTTCAATAAGTTCCGAACAGTGGCAATGGCATTGTCTCTTTCAGCAACTGTGATGCCGATTGCAGGCTTTATGGGATTGCAGAAAGTGTTAGACAATTCCTCAGATCAAGAGATAACAGGAAAGTTATTCAAGGCTTTATATATCACGGGTGGTTTGGGAGTAGTCCTTATTTTAGCTGCCGGTATGATGAATACAGGTGCTCCAAATGATGCGGCACTTTTCCAAAGAAGTTTTGGAATCAATGATCCAAATATGATCAAGCAGTTTGTCAATGCTTTGGAAGATGAGCGAGCAGCTTTGATCCGTAAGGATGCGATTAGGTCACTAGTGCTGATTTTACTTTCATTTGGCGTTATCTGGTTTGCTATTAAAGGAAAGCTTCGACACCAATTGGCGATACTGATTTTGGGTGTACTGATTGTAGGCGATCTTTGGTTGGTGGCGAAACGTTACCTGACAGATGACCAATACGTGAAACAGGATAGTAAGGCTGTTCATCAAATGACAGATGCAGATAAGGCAATCAAGCAGGATGATAGTTATTACCGTGTAATGAACCTTGCTGGAAATACCTTTACAGAAGCCCGCACTTCATATTTCCATCATTCAATTGGAGGTTATTTCGCAGCTAAAATGCGTCGTTACCAAGACTTGATTGATCGTCAGTTAACATCAGATCAGCAACGTTTGATTCAATCATTGAGAGATGGTCAGCCAAGTTTTAAAGGTTTGAATGGCATTAACATGCTTAATGTAAAGTATGTGAAGATTGGCAATAAAGCCACCGATGTAATCATGAACCCTATGGCAATGGAACATGCTTGGTTTGTGAAGGAAGTGGTACCGGTTAATTCTCCAGATGAGGAAATCACTTTGTTAGGACAAATTGATTTGGAGACACAAGCTGTGGTAGATACTGATAAGTTTGTGATCTCTAAAACGGACTTTGTACCAGACAGTACAGCTACTGTGAAGTTGGCACACTTTGATAACCGTTCGGTTAAGTATGAATCCAACTCCAAAGCTGATGGTTTGGTTGTGTTCTCTGAGATCTATTACCCAGAGGGTTGGGAAGTGAAGATTGATGGTAAAGAGGTGGAAATGGTACGAGCAAACTATATTTTACGAGCGCTTGAAGTACCAGCAGGAAAACACGAGATCACATTTGACTTTAAACCGGAGTCATACTTTGTAGGTCAAAAGATTACGTTGGTTGCTTCGTGGATTGTATTCCTGTGTTTTGTAGGTGCCATTGGTTTAGCTGTATATCAGAAGACAAAGGAGTAAAACGTAAATTTATTATATATAGAAAATCCGTTATGGCACTTTTATGTTGCTGTAACGGATTTTTGTTTTTGGAAGCAGCATGATTGAATTGAGACTGTTCAAGGTCTTATTCAGATGTCTCGGTAGTTATTTATAAATTAAGGAAATACAACTAATGTGGCTGAAAACCCAATACTGAAAATGAAAAGACACGAGATAAGTTATTCGAAGCTTTTATGGATACTACTAGCATCACTATTGGTCTTTGGTTGCCAAGAAGCCAAAAAAGATAAGCAAGTAGCTGTTGCTCGACCTGAGTTGGTACCGCCTAGCAGGACTTATGGAGACTTACTTGAAGCAGTGCAGCTGAAGAAAGTATTTGAGGATGGAAAAACATTTGTGGACTGTGTACCAAAAGAAGAAGTAGATAAGATTGTTCAGGAATATGAAGCCGAAAAAAATCAACAGGGGTTTCAATTGGACAGCTTTGTCAAGGAACATTTTGATTTGCCTGTGCAATATGCTTCAGGGTTCAAGAGTGATACAACAAATACAGTGGAAGAGCACATTCTAACCTTGTGGAAGGTATTGAGAAGGGATGCCGATTCAGCCAATATAGGCACTCGTATAGCATTACCTCACCCTTATATAGTACCAGGAGGCCGTTTTGGTGAGATTTACTATTGGGATAGCTATTTTACAATGTTGGGTTTGGAGGCTAGTGGAGAAACCGCTTTGATCAATGATATGGTTGATAACTTTGCCTATATGTTGAATGAGTTTGGTTTTATCCCAAACGGAAACAGAACATACTATCTTGGAAGGTCTCAACCGCCATTTTTTGCTTTGATGGTAGAACTGTTGGCAGGGATAAAAGGAGACAGTATTTATGTGCAATACCTCTCTTATATGGAAAAGGAGCATGCCTTTTGGATGAATGGCCAAGAGCAACTTCAAGAAGATTATACTGTATATAAAAGAACAGTGCAGTTGCCGGATAGCAGTATTTTAAATCGCTATTGGGATAACCTTCCTGGTCCACGATCTGAGATGTATGCTGACGATGTTGAAACGGCAAAAGAAGCAGGTCGCCCAACAGAGGTAGTGTATAAGCATTTGCGGGCAGGAGCTGAGTCAGGTTGGGATTTTTCGTCACGATGGTTGGCTGATACAACAAACCTATCTACCATTCATACAACGGATATTATCCCAGTGGACCTTAATGCATTACTTTTTAAGCAAGAGCAGATAATAGCCAAGGCAGCTGACCTTAGTGGAGATCAGGGAAAAGCAGAGCACTATCACCAACTTGCAGAAGATAGGAAAGCTGCCATTCAAAAGTATTGTTGGGATGAGCAGACAGGTTTTTACAGGGATTATGACTTTAGGGCTAAACATATGACATCAATACTATCGCTGGCAGGTGTTTACCCTCTATGTTTTGGAATAGCAACACCAGAGCAGGCATCAGAAGTGGCGACACATATCAAAAAGGACTTTCTAAAACCTGGAGGAGTTGTGACAACACTTCAGAATACAGGACAGCAATGGGACGCCCCAAATGGGTGGGCACCTTTACAATGGATGACTATCTGGGGACTTAGAAATTATGGAGAAATAAAATTGGCTGACGAAATAGAGCAACGTTGGGTAAAGCTGAATACCAAAATATATAGAAATACAGGCAAGATGGTGGAGAAGTACAATGTAGAAGACATATCTCTTGAAGCAGGAGGAGGAGAGTACCCTGTACAAGACGGTTTTGGCTGGACCAATGGTGTATTGATCCGGTTAATGAGAGAGGAGAGTGTCGCAAAACCTGAGTAGTAATTTATTAAGCCTAAATGAATGTAATAACTGTCTAAAGATGTTTCAGTTATGAAGGTTATTGATTAATGAAATTGCATATAAATTGACTGAAAAATGAAAACAGTAGTAGCAGCTATATTAATCCTAATGTTCTGTATTAGAGGAGGAGAGCCGATACCTGAGGTATCTAGCGGTGAGATTAGGCGGCTTTCTAGTTTTCCTTCAGCATTTATTTCTTCCAGAAATGTTGATATCTGGCTTCCTGCAGGATATACAGCTGACAAGGAATATGATGTCTTGTATATGCATGATGGACAAATGTTGTTTGATGACAATATAACATGGAACAAGCAGGAGTGGGGAGTAGATGAAGTGGCTTCAGCATTAATGAGGGACGGAGAGGTAAGAGATTTTATTGTTGTAGGTATCTGGAATGGAGGAAGTGAGTACCGCACAATTGAGTATTTTCCTCAGACGCCGTTTGAGTCTATAGAAAAGGTAAAGCAAGATTCTATCTTGAGTGTATTTAGAAGTAATGAGCAATTTAAACTTGCAGACAAACCGATGTCTGATCGGTATCTGAAGTTTTTGGTGAAAGAACTGAAACCTCATGTTGATAGCACATTCTCAACCAATCAAGGACGTGAAAATACCTTTGTGGCGGGATCTAGTTATGGAGGACTAATCTCCTTATATGCCATCTGTGAGTATCCGGAAGTATTTGGTGGAGCGGCCTGTATATCTACACATTGGCCCGGAACTTTTGATACGAAAAACAATCCAATTCCTGATGTTTTTCTTTCCTATATGAGAGAACATCTTCCGGACCCTGCTACACATAAGATTTACTTTGATTATGGCACTGCTACTTTAGATTCTCTTTACCCACCTATTCAGCAAAAAGCAGATCAAATAATGAAAGAAAAAGGCTTCAAAAAGGGAAAGAATTGGGTGACAAAAAAATATGAAGGTGCGGCTCATACAGAAACTGATTGGAATGCCAGACTGGCCGTACCTGTAACTTTTTTGTTTGGAAAGTAAATATGTTTACTCGTTAGCCACTTTGTATAAAGAACACATAATGTAGAATTTAAAGCGTGATAAATGTCTTTCGATAGAGAGATTATTATCACGCTTTTCTGATTATATAAATCACTTTATATACAATTTTCATTTTCGGACACAATGTTATAGAGAATTAACTTATGTTAACTAGTTGCGAATGGTGTTGAGCAATCGGTTGCGGTATCGGTTGAGTAATTTAATTAACTGTAAATCAGTATTTTAACGTGTTTTCACGGTGTGTTAAAAGAACGTATAATTGCAAGCGTAATCCAGACACATTATATGTCTTGAAAAGAACAAATCTATAGTGTAACAATACTTTGTGTATATGAAGATGAGGAGTCTACTATTAAGCTTGCTGTGTACGTTAATGATGCCACTGGCATTGTTCGCACAGGACCGTGCTGTCTCCGGTACGATCACAGACGAAAACAACGAACCACTTCCAGGTGTGACGATCGTTGTAAAGGGAACTACTCGTGGAACTACTACCAACCTTGATGGTCAGTACACGCTAAGTGTAAACGCTGATCAGGAGGTTATGGTGATTAGTTATATTGGTTACTTGCCAAAAGAAGTAGTGGTAGGAGCATTAACAACTTTCGACTGGCAAATGCAGCTGGATGCGGAGCAGTTGGAGGAAATCGTGGTAATCGGTTATGGTACTGCTAAGAAAGAAGATGTTACAGGTTCAATTGCAACAGTTGATGCTAGTAGCTTTAACAAAGGAGCACTTTCATCTCCACAGGATCTACTGAATGGTAGAGTAGCAGGTGTACAGATTACAAACTCTGGTGGTGCTCCAGGCGCAGGATCAACAATCCGTATCCGTGGTGGTTCATCACTGAGTGCATCAAACGATCCACTAATTATTATTGATGGTGTTCCTGTTGATAATGGAGGTGTAGCTGGTATGCGTAACCCTCTGAATACCATCAACCCGAATGATATTGAAACTTTCACTGTATTGAAAGACGCCTCTGCAACAGCAATTTATGGTTCTAGAGCTGCAAATGGTGTGATTATCATCACAACAAAGAAAGGTTCACAAGGAGGTTTGTCTGTAGACTATACAGGAAGCGTGTCTGTAAACACACCATCAGGTTATGTTGATGTATTGAAGGCAGATGAATATAGAAAGTTGATGGAAACATATCACCCAGAGGTAGTGGGCCTGATGGGAGATGCTAATACAGATTGGCAGAAGGAAATCTTTAGAACGTCAATTAGTACAGATCACAACGTAGCAGTAGGTGGTGTAGCAGGTGAGTGGTTGCCATTCAGAGCTTCAGTAGGCTACAACAATTCACAAGGTATTCTTGAGAACACCTCGATGGAAAGAACTACCATGGCTTTGAGCTTGACTCCTAAGTTTTTGGATGATCACCTTAAGGTAAATACAAATGTGAAAGGTGTGTTTATCAAAAACAACTTTGGTGAAGAAGGAGCTATTGGTAATGCAATTACAATGGACCCAACTCAGCCAATTTATGATGCGGATGGTAATTATTTCGCTTGGTACAATGGTGATGGTGAGACAAACCTGAATGCACCACAGAACCCAGTTGCAATGATCAACCAGAAGACTAATACAGCAGATGTTACGCGAATTATCGCTAATACTGAGCTGGATTATAAATTCCACTTCTTGCCTGAAATGAGTGCTAAACTGAATGTTGGTATTGATCACTCTAGCTCTAATGGAGAGGTTTATGTACCATTAGATGTAGTTTGGTTAAATTCTCAAGGTGTGAATAACACTTATGAAGAGACTAAATCAAATGAGTTATTGGACTTCACATTGAATTACAATAAAGAGACAGGTCTTCATAGAATAAACGGTATGTTGGGATATTCTTGGCAGCACTTCAAAGGTGATAAAGTAGAGAATTACTCAGATGTGCCAGGTACTGATAACCCAGCGATTACTTATACTCAGATTAGTAAATGGGAAAACTATTTGGTGTCATTCTTCGGTAGAGGACAGTATACATACGATAACCGTTATACGCTGACAGCAACATTGAGAGCGGATGGTTCATCAAGATTCGCTGATGATAATAGATGGGGTATTTTCCCTTCAGTAGCAGCAAGCTGGAATGTGATCAATGAAGACTTTTTGGCAAACTCGTCAACAGTTTCTGACTTGAAGTTGAGAGTAGGTTACGGTGTAACTGGTCAGCAAGACATTGGATCAAACTACGGTTATATCCCAACTTATACGTTAAGTAACAATTCAGCTAACTATGGCTACTATGATGAGAACGGTACGTTTGTGCCAGTGACAACACTTCGTCCAGAAGGATATGAAGTAAACCTGAAATGGGAGGAAACAGCAACTTACAATGCAGGTATAGATTACGGGTTCTTTGATAATAAGCTAACGGGTTCATTGGATGTTTACCATAAGAACACAAAAGACTTATTAAGTATTATTGACCCGCCAGCAGGTACAAACCTTGAGAATAAAATTTATCAGAATATTGGTTCAATGACCAATACAGGTGTAGAGCTCTCAATGAATGCAAAGCTGATTCAGACAAGCAAAATGAATTGGAGCCTCGGTTTCAACCTGACAATGAATAAAAATGAGATTACTCAGCTGACGTCCAATAATGATCCAGACTACATTGGTATCGCAACAGGGGGTATCAGTGGTGGTACAGGTAATACTGTACAGATCCACTCTACAGGTGAAGCAATCAATACATTCTATGTTTACCAGCAAATCTATGGTGAAGACGGTAAGCCAATTGAAGGCGCATTTGTTGACCGCAACGAAGATGGTATTATCAATGATTTAGATCGTTACCATGCAGGCAACCCAGCACCTACAGCAACGATTGGATTGAATACGAACTTCATGTATGGTAACTGGGACTTCTCAGCGGCAGGCCGTGTTAGGTTGGGGAATTACGTTTACAACAACGTTAATTCAGACAGAGCATTTACAAATAAGCTAAATACTTCAGGTGAGTATTCAGGAAACCTGACAAGTGATATTTATAATACAGGTTTTACACAGCCTCAGTATCTGTCAGATTACTATGTGCAGAATGCTTCTTTCTTCCGTTTGGATAACGTTATGGTAGGGTACAATTTCCCTAACAAGATCTTCTCTAATTCTTGTACAATGAGAGTATATGCAACAGCAAACAACCTGTTTGTAATAACTCCATATGAAGGACTGGATCCAGAAGTGAGTGGAGGTATTGATAACAATATCTACCCTAGACCTAGAACATTCTTAGTAGGTGTAAACATTGGTTTCTAATTAAAGAGAGAGCGTAATCATGAAAAAGCAGATATATAATATCACATTGGCAGTCTTAATGGCTTGCCTAGGAGGGTTGACCTCATGTGTAAATGACTTGGATGTATTGCCAATTGACCCAGATGAATTACATCCTGGAAATGTAGGACAGAGTCCGGAGAACTATTCTTTTATGTTGAATAAGCTGTATGCAGGATATGCAACAGTTGGACAGGAAGGATCATCAGGCAATGCTGACTTAGGAGGACTTGACGCTGGTGCATCTCAATACATGCGTCGTTTATGGGATGCAGAGGAGCTGCCAACAGATGAAGCAATTAATGCATGGAACGATGGTAACCTAAATGCATTTAACTATGCATCATGGACTATTACCAATGAGTTCAATACTATTTTCTTTGATAGAATTTATTTCCAGGTAGCACAGAGTAATGAATTCATCAGAATTATGAGTGCTTTAGAGCCAACTGAAGATTTACCTGCATCAGAGATAGCGCGCTATATTGATGAAGCTAGGTTTATCAGAGCATTGAGCTACTGGCATGGATTGAACTACTACGGTAATGGTATTCCTAAGGTAACAGAAGAGAATACTGTAGGAGGTGATAGACCACTGCCATGGGGTACATGGGACGGTTCAGAACTGTTTGATTACTTAAAGTCTGAATTGGAATACTTGACTTCAAATGAGTCAGCCTTGAAAGAGATGGGTACAGCATACTTTGGTTATGCAGACAAAGGAGCAGCAGCAATGCTGTTAGGTAAGCTTTGCCTAAACAATGAAGTGTACCTTGGTACAGATAATAATAATGCAGGAGAGTATTACGCAGTAGCAGAAGAAGCACTGCAAAGTCTGGTTAATGGAGGTTATTCATTGACAACTACAGATTACACTAACGTGACAGCTTACCAATCGTTGTTTGCTGGTGACAACCAGTTACAGAAAAACGAAATCATCTTTGGTATTTCATATGACGGTGCTGCTATCCAAACTTATGGAGGTACTACTTACCTAATGTTGTCATCTGTTGGTGGAGATATGAAAAGCTCAGATATCAATATGAATGGTAACTGGGGTGGTAATAGAACTACTGGTGCGTTGTACGATCTGTTTGAAAGTGGAGACAGCAGAAGAAACTATTTCTTTACAGGACATGAAAAAGAAATTAATAACCCTTCTCTGTTTACAGATGGTTATGGTGTGATGAAATTCACGAATGTTAGAACTGAAAGCATGGACAGAAATGATCCTAATGGAGGTTTTGCAGACACGAACTTCCCTATGTTCCGTCTGGCAGATGCTTACCTGATGTTGGCTGAAGCTGAGTTGAGACAGGGTAAAGCTGTTAGTGGCACAGCTGAGAGTGGTATTGCTGCTATCAGAGAAAGAGCAGATTTGAGTGCTCCAGCTTCAATTGATTTGGACTTCATCTTAGATGAAAGAGGCAGAGAGTTGTACTGGGAAGCTCACAGAAGAACTGACTTGGTTCGCTTTGGTAAGTTTACATCTGGTGAATATGTGTGGCCTTGGAAGGGTAATGTGAAAGATGGAGCGGAAATCGATGCTAAATATCGTGTGTTCCCTATTCCTTCGACAGCCATCAACAACAACTCAAACCTAGTAAGAACACCTGGTTACTAAGATAAAACTAGGGCAGGGATCTCCTGCCCTACTAAAAATATTAGAATATGAAAAAGCTTAACTTACTGATCGCATTTTTGGCAGCAATGCTGCTAGTGGGCTGTGAGGAAACAAAAGAAATAGAGTTTCATCCAGCAAATGTGAAAGCACCGAGAATCTCTTCAGAATTGAAAGCAGTATACCCTGCTTTTGAAATGGAGCACTCACACTATATTTGGGAGCAATTGAGCTGGAATGCAGCGGATTTTGGAGTTGGTTTTGGAGTAGATTATCAACTAGAGCTTTCTACGGATGAGTCGTTTGAGGAGGCTGTGAAAATCTTGGTGACTTCTAAAACAGAAACAGTGATTTCTGTGTCTGATATTAATGATGCAATGGTAGCCAGTGGCATTAAAAGTGGTGAAGAAGTAAAAGTATTCCTGAGAGTAGTGGCAAAAGCTACAGGACTTCAGTCGGATGGATCAAGTAACTTGCCGACAGTTTCTCCAATAGCTTCAGAAAACATCCTTTCTACAAAACTTACTTGCTATGAAGCTTCATTCCCTTCAATCTACATGATTGGAGCTGCTGTAGGAGGTTGGGATCCTGGGTTGGCAGTAGAAATCGCTTCAACAGGAGTTCCTGAAGAGTATTCGACATACGCCTATTTTGATAATAGTGGTGAAGCTTACTTCCGTTTCTTCTCATTCCCTGATTGGGGAGGTAATATTGGTGGTGTAAATATTTTCACTGAATATCCAACAGATTTACTTCAGCCTCAGCCAGGTGAAAACAGTGACAATAACTTTATGTTTACTGGAGAGACAGGTTGGTACAAGATTGATGTGAATCAAGGTAGTGGTTCAATTGCAATGAAAGCACTGGATAGTGAGCCTGTACTTTACCTGACTGGAGGAGCGACACATGGTTGGGGTTGGGATGCCGATCCATTGACTCAACTGAATTGGGTTGGACACCAAACTTGGGAAGGTACTGTGACATTTAGTAACTCAAACTTTAGATTCTTTGAAGATGCGTCTTATGATGCAATTAACTTTGGTTACGATGTGTTAACAGAATACGATGCGGGTATGCTTGAGCCTGCAACAGGTGACTCAGACCCTAACTTTAACTTTGTAGGTGCGCCAGGTACTTATACTGTAAGAGTAGACAAAAGAGCAGGATCAGTAGTAATTGAATAATCCTGTTTAAAAATATAGCTGGTATACACTGATACAGTGTATACCAGCTTTTTTATTTACTGCAATCTAAACTTTACAGGCAATACCATTCTTTGTCTTACAGGCCTTCCCCTTTGTTTCGCAGGTTTCCAGCTTGTCGCTTTTTTCAGGACTCTTACAGCTTCTTCATCACAACCTCCTCCTATACCTCTCATTACCTGGAAGTCTGTTAGATTTCCATCTTTATTAACAATGAACTGTACATATACTGTACCTTCTACCTGCATTCTTTTGGCTTGAGAAGGGTATCTAATATTGCCAGCCACCCATTTTAGGAAAGTTCCCATTCCACCTTCTGGCAAAGCATTTTCTTCTACAATATCAAAAGGTTCATCACCAATCACTTCTTCTATTTGAGTTGTTTCCTCTATTTCTTCAATGTCCATATCAGGGTCAAATTCAATAAAATCAACCTTGATATCCTTGATAAGCTCTGTGTCATCAACTTCCACAATTTTTGGGGCAGTTATGACTTTAGGAGGCTGAGGCGGTTTCATTTTGGTAATTGGTGGAAGTTCAGGTTTCTCTTCATCCAATTGTAGTTTTCCTAAAGAAATAAGCGTCTCATCATTATATGTTTTCCATTCAAAAGCCATCAGTGTTAGTGAAAGGCTTACAGATAGACCAACAGTTATAAAAAAGGGTCTCCATTTGTGTAGCGGGTTTTTCTCCATTGTTGTAAGGTTTATGTTCTTAGATCCTTATACTTTCTGATAAGTATTTTGACGACATAACACCTGTTGTTGGAAAGGTTACATATGACTGTAGTAGATATTTATGCTTATTTTTTAATGAATAGTATTTTGTGAATAAAATTGAAGAGGGTGTTCGTTTATAATCTCTTTCGGAACGCTTAAAATATAGTTTCATTAATTTAACATATTTTAACTTTGGCAATATGTTATTATCAATCGGTTGCGGAACCGATTGCGATGATTATATATTTGATAATCAAATAATTAACAAATTTTTACATTCACTCAACTCTCTCTATAATTGCAAATGTAAATGGTACACATAATGTGTGTCAAAAACTCAACTGAGAATAAACATTTGTATGAGAATGAAAAAACTACTCTTCACCTTTATATGTGCTTTGATGGTGCCATTGACGATTCTAGCACAAGACCGTACTATTACAGGTACGATTACTGATGAAAACAATGAATCACTGCCAGGTGTAAGCATTGTAATCAAAGGAACAACCTCAGGTACTACTACAGACCTATCTGGTAAGTACACACTGAAGCTTCGTTCAGAAGAAGATATTTTGACAGTTAGCTATATTGGTTATCTGACAAAAGAAATTCAAGTAGGAAACAGATCGGTACTAGACCTTCAAATGGAAATAGATGCTGAGCAGTTGGAAGAGGTAGTAGTAGTGGGATATGGTAGTATGGAGAAGAAGGATGTGACAGGGGCTATGTCATCTGTAACATCGGAAGGCTTCAACAAAGGAGCGATGACTTCAGCTGACCAACTGATTCAAGGTAAAGTGGCTGGTGTGATGATGACACCTGCATCAGGAGAGCCTGGTGGAGGAGTCAATATTCGTGTACGTGGTGGTACTTCCCTTACAGCATCAAACGAACCACTTTATGTAATTGATGGATTTCCTATCGACAATACAGCCTCTGACCCGGGGTCAGGATCAAACTTAGCAACATCAGGAGCAAGAAACCCTCTTAACTCGATTAACCCTGCAGACATTGAATCAATAGACATTCTGAAAGATGCTTCAGCTACAGCTATCTATGGTTCTAGAGGTGCCAATGGTGTGATTATCATTACAACAAAGAAAGGCAAGGAAGGAAAGACAGCTGTTAACTACGATGGTTACTTGGGCGTGTCTAACATTGCAAAGAAACTTGATTTATTGACTGCTGATGAATATAGAAGCATTGCAACTGATGCAATTGATCAAGGAGGTAACACGGATTGGCAAGATGTAATGACAAGACAAGCCATGACACAAAGCCATAACTTGTCTATTACAGGTGGTAATGAGAAGACTCAGGTACGTGTTTCATTAAACTACTTTGATCAGGAAGGTATCATTATTAATTCTGGAGTTGAGAGAATGACAGGTCGTATGAACCTGACTCAAAAAGTAAATGACAGAATGAAGATTCAGGCTAACCTGATGGGATCATTCGTGGAAGATAACAACCTTCCATTCGGTACTGGTAGCTTAGGAAGTGGAGGCGTTATTAACAACATGCTGATGGTTTCTCCGCTGTTCCCACAAGACTTTACACCAACAGGTATTGAGTTGAAAAACCCATACCTGATGGCAACTATGGTAAATGACTTTACACAGACAAAACGTTTGCTGGGTAATATTTCAGCTGAATACGAATTATTGACAGGTTTGACTGCAAAGTTGAATTTAGGTGCAGACATGTCAGGAGCTAAGCGTAAGGCATACTATCCTAAGGCAGACTGGTTGGTAGCAAATGGTATTGCCGTTCAGAGAGAAAAAGATCTGATGAACACATTGTTGGAAGCTACACTGAATTACCAAAAGGAGTTTGGCAACCATAGAATCAATGCGTTGGCGGGTTATACTTACCAAGAGTTTATGACTGACGAGTTTGGTGCATCAGCTGGTAATTTCACTTCAGATATTACAGGTGAAAATAACTTGGAGTCAGCTCCTACTGAGACACACAGAGTTTATTCACAAAAGGAGTCATACAAGCTTATCTCATTCCTTGGTCGTGTGAACTACAGCTTTATGGATAAGTATGTAGTAACAGGTACTGTTCGTGCTGACGGTTCGTCAAAGCTGGCTAACAAGTGGGGTGTGTTCCCTGCTGCATCAGTGGCTTGGAGAGTAGCAGAAGAGGATTTCCTGAAGAGCAGTGATGTACTGTCTGACTTGAAACTGAGAGCTGGTTGGGGTGTGACTGGTTCACAAGAGATCCCTAATTATGGTGCAGTATCTCAGGTAGCGGTAGACCCTAACTACCAACATGTAGTAGGTAGCCCTGATAACGTGGAGTCAGGTGTAGCAGCCTCTAACGTAGCCAATACTGATTTGAAATGGGAAACAACATCGCAGTTTAACATTGGTGCAGACTACGAATTCCTACAAGGTAGAATATATGGTTCATTGGACTACTATGTGAAAAACACATCTGACCTGTTGTTGAAATATAAAAACCCTCAACCAGCTGTTGTGGAAGAGAAGTTGGTAAACGTGGGTGAGGTAAGAAATACAGGTGTTGAATTTGTAATTAATACAGTAAACGTTACAAAAGATGATTTCACTTGGGAAACAGGAATCAACTTCACAGCTAACAGAAATGAAGTAATCAGCTTGGGAGAACTTCCAGAAATCATCACAGGTAATTTAGGAGGTCGTGGTCTGACAGGACAATATGCTCAGGTAATCCGTCCAGGTGAAGCTTATGGTATCTTCTGGGGGCCTAAGTACATTGGTACTGATGAGTCAGGTGCTGAAATGTTTGAAGACTTGAACAACGATGGTGAGATCAACAGTGATGACAGCCAGGTTATTGGTAATGCTCAGCCTGACTTCACTTTCGGTATCAACAACACTTTCAAATACAAGCGTTTCGATTTCAACTTCTTTATGCAAGGAGCTGTAGGCAATGATATAGTGAACAATACAGCGATTGAGCTTGCTTCAAATGTATCGTCTCTGACAGGTGCTGATGCTGATAGAAACACATTGGCTGATGCAGTTGGTGAAGGTACTCCAACTTCAGTAAAAGGATTCTCAAGCAGATTTGTTGAGGATGGCTCATTCCTAAGAATGGCAAACATGACATTGGGATACACATTTAATACAACAAATGTATCATGGCTGAACAACTTGAGAGCTTATGTAAGTGGTCAAAACCTATTCGTGCTAACTAATTACTCTGGTTTCGATCCAGAAGTAAATACAGCACTGGATGGCAGTCAGGTAAAATCGGTAGGTATTGATTATAACAGCTACCCTAGAGCTAGAACATTTACTGTAGGTGTAAGTGTAGGTTTCTAAGTCTGACATTATTGCCCTATTGGCAAATCAAGAAAATGTTGTTCACAATCTCAAAAGTGTATTATAATGAAATTTAGAAATAGATTAATCACAGTTTTGGCAGCAGGTGCACTAATGGCAACAGCACCAGCATGTACTAACCTTGATGAGGAACTATATAGCTCAATTCCTGCGGATGAATATTTTACAACCCCTGAAGAGCTACAGGCAGGTATTAACCCTGTTTATGCTTCATTGAGAAGCCTTTATCATCACGAGGATTTTTGGGGCTTTAACCAAGTATCTTCTGATGAAACAATTGTTCCTGCAAGAGGAGGTGACTGGTATGACGGAGGTAAGTGGCTTCAATTGAATGCACATACTTGGGATGCTAACCACCCACATTTGCAACGTATGTGGAACAACCCTTATACAGGGATCGCAAGAGCAAACTCCATACTGGAACTTATGCAGACTGCTGAGCAAACCCCTGATGTGGTAGCAGGTCAAGCAGAAGTACGTTTCCTGAGAGGTTTTTACTACTATATCCTTATGGATATGTTTGGAGGAGTACCCGTAATTACTGCTTCAGAACATGATGGTAAATCAGCACCAAGTACTAGGGCTCAAGTATATGAGTTTATCGTAACAGAACTGGAAGGAATCAAGGATCAATTACCTGAAACTCCACAGTATGGTCGTGCAGGAAAGGCTGCTGCATATGCGATGCTAATGAAGTTGTACCTGAATAGTGGTGTTTATACATCTGATGGATACAATGTATCGACTCCATCTGCAGAAGCGCTTCAGAAAGTAGTAGAATACGCGAAGGTGATTGAAGGCATGGGGTATTCATTGTATAGCAATTACCTTGATACTTTCAAGCTGGAGAACGAAGGAAGCAACAAGGAGAATATCTTTACTATCACTTACATTGCACAGGCTGGTTTAGGTAATCATGGAAACTGCTGGGGAATGCACTACGATACTCGCAAACTGATTTATGATGGTAAGGAAGTAGAAGTTGGAGCTGGTCATTCTCAGTGGAATGGTTTTTCAGTAATGCCAGATCACTATGACTCGTTCAGTGACGATGATAACCGTAAGTCAATTTTCTATACGCAGTTTGAAACAGTTGATGGAACAGTAGTAGAACATACGAACGATGTACCATTACGTGATGCCAATAAACTGCAAGGTGTACGTGTATTGAAGTGGGAGATTGATCCTAAGCAACCAGGTATTGACTGGGGAGGAGATGGCGGTACTGACTTTGCTGTTCTCCGCTTTGCAGATGTATTGTTGATGCATGCTGAAGCAGAGGCAAGAATGGGTAATGATGCAGAGGCATTGTCTATTGTGAATGAATTGAGAACACAAGGTGGACGCTTTAAGGCAGACTCACCGATCGCAGATGCAACTGCACATATGACGGCACTAAGTGTAGCAGATGTGACAGAGTTTATCTTGATGGAAAGAGGATGGGAGCTATGCTGGGAAGGCGTAAGACGCCAAGACCTGATTCGTTATGGTAAGTTCCTGGATGCATGGCAGAACAAGCAAATGGAAAATGATGGAGCTTCTAAAACAGTGGATGGGGAGGTTGTGTACCTTCCAAGTGCTGGTAAGCCGAGTGATGCAGCAAAACGAATTGTTTTCCCTATTCCAACGGTGCAGGTTTCTCTTAACCCGAACCTGAATCAGAGTACAGGTTATTAATACAAGAGAGTGAACTGAAGGTAATATTTTCATATACACACTCATAGATTGAGTTGGATTACGCAAGCAGCCCTGAAAGGGGCTGCTTTTTTTGTTACATATATGTTGATTAAGAATGTTACAAAGAGAGGGGGAATGGATAAAGTATGGGTTTTCAACCTTTTCAAGGTGTTAATTAGATTCAAAGAATAGAAATTTCTTGTCAATGTTATATTCAATGTTAACATAATGTTACGTAATCTGTTTGAGTATGTCATTTTGTGAAATAAGACAAAGTATGTTCTTTGTTTTTGGCTAAATGAAGAAGAATTTTTGTGAATAAAAGTCCTTTATATAGGAGTTTTTTAGGCTCTTATCATGAGTGTTTATTCATTTAAATGGCTCATTTTCAATTTTTTAATTAACAATAGAACTCTGTTAAGGTTTCGTGTAAAGTGTGATTTAACAATTTCTTAAATTCTAAATAACTGACAATTGACATTAGAATCCGAAAATTGCCACCGGATTAAGGACAAACGACTAACGAATCAAAAGTGTGGGGACACTTCTGATTAAAAAATAATTAGGATCTCAGGTAAAAGATTAACTAACATGTTTTCAAGATTAGGGTACATTATGGCTGTGCTGTTTTTGACAGTACAAGCAGGGAATTCTTATGCCTTTACACAGGCAGATTCTGTTGTTACAGACACTACACAAGTAAAAACAGTTGATCCACAGAAGTCAGTGGTATCAATTGAAAACAAGCCATTCGGCAAGAGTCTTGTCATCGATACGAATGGTCCTGACTTCAAATTTTCATTGGAAGGTCGTGTACAGACCCGTTTTGACGTAGTAAGTCTTGACGGTGATAATACACAGGAGCTATACTTTAGAAGAGCACGTTTGAAGTCAGGCGGTTACCTTTTCAGTGAAAAACTGGGTTACAAACTGGAGTTTGACCTGATCAATAATGAAGTATTGGATGCCGTTCTGAAATGGAAATTTTTACCAAATACTTCACTTTGGGTTGGACAAACCAAATTGGCAGGTAACAGAGAGAGAGTTGTTTCTTCTCAAAACATGCAGTTTGTTGACCGGTCAAGACTGAATGCCGATTACAATATCGACAGGGATTTGGGCGTACAGCTTCATCACAAATTCAGTGTGAAAGACTGGGTGATCAAAGGTTCCGTGGCGGTAAGTACAGGCGAAGGTAAAAACTACAACTACGTTGGTGAGCAAGAACTATCTGATGGTTTGGCTTACACTGGCCGTATCGACTTCCTTCCTTTCGGAAATTTCAAAAGCAAAGGTGATTATGTTGAATCTGATCTTGAAAGAGAGTCTACACCAAAATTGGCAGTAGGGTTCACTTACAGTACAGATGATAATGCTATTCGTGACCGTGGTCAGAGAGGTAGTGTATTGTCTGGCACTAGAGACCTGGAGTCGTATTTTGCTGACTTTATCTTCAAGTACAGAGGCTTCTCAATGCTTGGTGAGTATGCTCATAAGTCTACAGACGGAGAGACACCAGTAGTCATTGATACAGCAGAGAGATTTGAATCTTTCAGAACAGGACAAGGTATGAACTTGCAAGCAGGTTACCTTCTGAAGTCTAACTGGGAATTCGCAGGACGTTTTACGGAAATCTGGCCTGAAGAAGTTACAGGTCGTGAGCATGTACAGGAGTACACCGTAGGCGTATCAAAATATATTATGAAACACAAGATCAAAGCGCAGTCAGATTTCAGCTATTCAGATTTTGATGTAGCGAAGGATGAAATGACGTGGAGATTGCAAGTAGAGCTTTCTTTCTAAGAACCAAAGCTAGCTCATTTAAGCAAGAAGATATAACTGAAGAAATTGAAGTAAAATGGAGACAACAACTAACAACAAAATGTTGAGCATCTCGAAGCAAGTAGTTTCGATTCTGATGGTACTGTTTGTGTTTTTGGTATCATTGAGTCTGATGAGTTCAGGCTTCAAACTGATGGGTAAGGATGTAGCATCAGAAATTATGACTGTCACTTCCAATCCTTTTATTGGGTTGTTCGTGGGTCTGTTGGCAACGGCACTTGTACAGAGTAGTTCAACAACTACTGCTATGATTGTTGCAATTGTTGCTTCAGGGGCTTTAAGTCTTCAGAATGCAGTGCCAATGATTATGGGTGCCAATATTGGTACGAGTGTAACAAGTACTATCGTAGCTTTGGGACACCTTTCTAATAAGGATGAGTTCAATAAGGCGATTGGTGCGGCTACTGTACACGACTTCTTTAACTTGATTGTAGTATTGGTTCTTTTCCCATTGGAGCTGAGTACAGGACTATTGTCTTCCGTAGGTTCATCTGTTGCTGCAATGTTCGTATCAGATGGTGCTAAAGAAAGCACAAAGCTATTCAGCATTATGGGGGTAACAGTAAAACCTACTGCTAAGTTTATCGTGAGCGTATTAGGCAAGAATCCATATATCGTATTGGTAGTAGCTACAGGTGTGTTGTTCTTCTCATTGAGAGCATTTACAACAGTACTGAAGAAGGTGTTGGTAGGTAACTCTCAAAAGAAACTGGAGAAATATATCTTCGGAACTCCAATCACATCGCTTTTCTGGGGTATGGTGATTACAGCAGGTGTGCAATCTAGCTCAGTAACTACATCACTGGCGGTGCCATTGGTAGCTTCAGATAAGATTTCTTTGAGAAAAGCATTCCCATTCTTGATGGGAGCGAACATTGGTACAACTGTAACAGCGCTAATTGCTGCATTATCCCAAAACGAAGCAGCTTTAGCCGTGGCACTTTGTCACTTGTTCTTCAACCTGTTCGGTGTGTTGATTCTGTTCCCGCTTCCAGCTTTCAGAAACATTCCAATCTGGTGTGCTGAAACATTGGGTAAAGCGTCTATGAAAAACAGAACAATTGGTTTTGCATACGTATTGGTAGTATTCTTCCTGATGCCGTTTACGCTGATTTATTTTACATCTCCAGACAAGCCAAGTGGAGAAGTGAAAAAGGTAGAAATACAGTCTTTTCAGAAGACCAAAACAGTTGCCTTGCACTAAGGATATAAGTTATCAAATATTGAAAAACCCGTCATGATGGCGGGTTTTTTTATTGCCCTATTGTATCGGGTCATTTATCTTGTGGCAAATTTATTCCACAAAACAGTACTGACGATGCATTATAAGATATCCTACCAGCAACCACAGCAGCATTTTATAGACTTTGAACTTACCATTGACTGTCCTGATGATGCGGCCATAAAACTTCAACTCCCTGCATGGAGACCCGGAAGGTATAGTCTTCAGAATTTTGCGAAAAATATCCAACGTTTTGAAATTTTGAATACCTCATCAGGAGAGCCTGTAAGCTTTAAGAAGGCGAGTAAGGACTGTTGGGAAGTTGATGTAGTAAATGTGAAACAAATCTCAGTACACTACAATTACTTTGCTGTACAGATGGATGCAGGAGGTTCTTGGCTGGATGAAACACAATTGTATATCAACTTTGTCAATTGTGGCCTTCAGGTACTTGAACGGGAACAGGAAGCTTATACAGTTGAATTAATATTACCTGATGAATATCGAGTTGCAACCAGTTTGCCAGCTCTCAGTAAGCACCAATTTGAAGCCCGAAATTTTGATGTGTTGGCAGATTCTCCACTGATAGCAAGTGATTCCTTGCAACATGAAAGCTATCAAGTTGATGGAAGTACATTTCATATTTGGATTCAAGGAAATGTAAAGCCTGATTGGGATAAGCTGCTGACAGATTTTGAACGGTTTACTAGAACCCAAATGACTCTTTTTGGTGGGTTTCCACATAAAGACTTCCATTTTATGCTCCAGATATTGCCTTACAAGCATTATCATGGAGTAGAGCATCATGAATCGACAGTAATTACATTGGGACCAGATGAAGAGTTTGGTTCAGATACGATGTATCATGATTTGATTGGAGTATCTTCTCATGAGCTGTTTCATGTTTGGAATGTCAAGGCGATAAGACCTGTAGAGTTACAACCTTATGACTTCAGCAAAGAAAGCTACTTCCGAACAGGTTTTGTGGCAGAAGGCTTGACAACCTATTATGGTGACTACCTTGTGGCAAGGGATGGAACAATCAAGGAGGAGCAGTATGTAGATGATCTGAATAAAATGCTGAAAAGACATTTTGAAAATCAAGGTCGTTATAACCTTTCTGTGGCAGATTCTTCATACGATTTATGGTTAGATGGTTATGAAAAAGGGATTCCGAACCGAAAGGTTTCTATTTATATCGAGGGTGCATTGGCTGCATTTATATTGGATACTGAGTTAAGGCAACAATCGGGAAATAAAAAGTCATTGGATGATGTAGTCCGGTTGCTGTGGGAGAGGTTTGGTCAAACAGGAATAGGTTATTCAGAGGAGGATTACAGAAAAGCGGTAGAAGAAGTAGCCGGAAAACCTATGCAAACATACTTCGAAACATGTATTGAGGGTAAAGGGGGCTTGGAGAAACAACTACAAGCAGCCTTTAGTTATGTAGGATGTAGTTTGGATATAAGTCTGTCAGCACAATATCAAGAAAGAGATTTTGGATTCAGAATAGCTGCTGATTCTTTACGTGTGACAGACATTGTACCGAACTCGCCGGCTGAATTGCTAGGCTATGGTGATGAAGTTGTAGCTGTAAATGGCAGAAAGGTCACATCCAGCAATTTCTCTTTGTTGGTGCAAAGAGCAGAGGAACTAGACCTGACAATTTTCAGAAATGAACATCTAAAAAAAATAAGACTGAAGCGTGACGGAAAGGACTATTTCAGTACTTACGAGGTGAAAATTGAAGATCAGGAAAAGTATCAAAAATGGATGAAAGCATAAAAAGGGTACAAAAATTGGATATATGCTAGGTGATTTTGCCTAGCAAATGCTTTTATGTAATTATACTTATCAGAAAAATTCAAATTGTACGTTATTCTTCTGTAGTTATACACAAGGCATTGATTGACGAACAATCCAAAAGCTTAATTCATTTCCAACAATACTAGGTATTACCATTTGAAATAAGATACCATGAAACAACTATTCACTGGACTTTTTTGTCTTTTTGTATTGCTCTCAAGCAATGCATTTGCACAGGAAAAGAACCATTTTAAACAATTTTTTGAGAAAGGTGAAAGACACCGTAAGGCAAAAGAATACAAAGAAGCAATCTTTGAGTACAGCAGTGCATTGCTAATTGCCGACACTTCAGCAACAACCCATTTTTGGAAAGGTGTCTGTCACCTGAAATTGCAGGAGTACGATGCCGCTATGAAAGACTGGGATAAGAGTATTGCTATTGACCCGACTTTCAAGCCGCCATATCTAGAAAAAATCAATGCTTATAAAGCAAAGAATGATAATGAGAAGGTCATTGAGATCATGAACAGCATGGCCAATGCAGACCCTGATGTAGACAGCAAAGCTAATGGTAAGCTGAATATTGCCAAATTGCTTTTTGATATGAAGCGATATAACAGAGCAATGCAGTTTACTAAAGAAGCTATGTCAGTGAAGTCAGATTACATGGATGCTATTCTGATGCATGGACAGGTGCTTAACAAATTAGGAAAGTGTGTTGAGGCTGCCCAGACATTGGAGAAGGCTACAGCTAAGTTAGGAGATAGTAACACTCAGGCAAGTGCTGCCTTTTTCTATGAATTAGGCTATGCTTATCACCAGTGTGGGAAATTTGATAAATCTAAAGAAGCATTTACACGTGCAGACTTTGGCCCTTACAAAGCGCTGATCGCAAAGTTACAGCCTGATTACTATTACTCGGTAGCATCTGTTTACAGCCAGGTTTATGAGTACGAAACGGCTGAAAATATGTTGAACAATGCACTGAGAATTGATGAGACTTATGCACAAGCAAACGTATTGATGGCTGATATGGAAATCAAGCAAGGTCAATATCAAAAAGGCATTCCTTTCCTGCAAAAAGCACTTCAGAATGCAAATGGGGATAAGTCTTATGAGATGATTTATACTCGTTTGATTGATATGATGCTGAATGCTAAAAAATATGCAGAGGCGATAACGTATGCAGATAAATGTTTGGGAATATTCCCTAATGCCAAAAATGCAACTTTCATGAAGGCAGTAGCACTTAATAAGAGTGAGAAGAAAGAAGAAGCAATTGAGCTGCTGAACAACTTGATGAATGCACCGGGTGTTACACAAGTAGATAGAGCCCAATACAATTTCTTATTGGGAACAATTTATGGTAGCTCAAAGCCTGAGGAAGCAAAGAAAGCATTGACAGAGTCTCGTAAAGGACCATTTACAAATGCTTCTCAGTACCTTTATGACTTGATTGATGAGCAAACAGGAAAAGGTATCTAACATTGACCTGATTGCTTAATAGGTATAAAAAAGAAAAAGCCCGATAGAGTATATCGGGCTTTTTCTTTTAATAGACTTTTGGACTTGAATAGGCAAAAGTGAGTGGATTAGGATATTTGAATTCATAACCCAACTTATCTTTTAACTTTTGTCCACTGACAGTCTTGTGATCAGGTAGTCGGCGAGGCTTTTCAAATTCGGGCATTTCATATCCAAACTCTTCGCTTTGCTTTATACACAATGCTTCTCTTGATGGATGTTCTGGAGCCACAGCATTGAGAACGGTATTCCATTTGTCTTGTAGAATTACTTGCTCAATAATACCAATCACATCATCTCTATGAATATAGTTGACCGGAAGGTCTCCTGTTTCAATGCCTTTCTTACCAGCCAAGTACTTGCAGAGCATACGATCATACCCCATCAAACCACCACAGCGAAGTATCGTTGTATCAAAAGGAGTATTGATTCTAAGTAGCTCTTCTGCTAATAATATTGACTTTGCATTATCGGCCTGTGAAGTACTGCTGTTTTCATTCACAATACCATTTGTGTCAGGGTAGACAGCAGTCGAACTTATATAAATCACCTTGTCAATAGGGAGACGTTCTACAGCTTCTTTTACATATTTAACTTGTTCAGCATGCCAAGTTAGCATTTGATGCTCCCTGAATTTAGGAGGGATACTGATAATGACCAGATCACTGTCCAAAAAGGCATCGAGACTATCTCCTTCAGGTGATGGGTTCAGTCGAATTACATAGGGTTTGATTCCAGCAGCTTCCAGTTCAGCTCCTTTAGCTTTGTTGGTGACACTTCCCTTTACTTGGTATCCTTTTTCGACAAGGTAAGCACCAAGAGGAAGACCAAGCCAACCACACCCCAAAATACTGATGGTTTTGATATTAGTTGCTTTTTGCATTTGTGAGATTGTTAATCTGTGGCAAAGAAATAGGTGAAATTATAGAGATTTACCCGTTTAGGTTTTTACTGAATGATACGAGCAGTTCTGCCACTGCCTTACTTCTTTCGGGTTCTTGCAGCTTGATCATGCTTCGGCTCTCAGCTTTCTGTAAGATCATTTCTGCCATATCAACAGCATGTAGGGCTTGTTTTTTACGAGCAGCAAGCGTTGCCTCCTGTTGATATACTCGAAGCATTTCTTCTGCAATTTCAGGGGCATAGGAAAGGTGCTTAATGCGAGCATCCTTGATTAAGATACCGGTTTCTACTAGTTTGTCTTTCATCTGAGATTGTAAGACACCTGCCAAAGCTTTGGTATTCCCTCTAAGCGTTACTGTATCGCTATCTTCTCCAGGGTTGTCAAATGGGTAGGTTTCTGCCAACATTCGCAGGGTCATGTTTGTATTGACCTCTACCATTTGTTGAGGGTTTTCCACTTCAAATAGTGCTTTTACTGTATCTTCTACCTTCCATATAACGGAAGCGGATATATCTATTGGAATACCTCTTTTGTCATAAACCCTCAGTTTTTCACATTCAAATACATGTGTTTTGAGAGATACAGGTAGCCTTTTGGCAAGAGGGTGTACCCAATAGAAACCTCCTTTGCTTACAGAACCTTTATAATTTCCTAAGACGGAGATTACTTTGGCTTCTCCTGGTAATACTGTAAAATAACCACGAAACATTAGTAATGCAATCAGCAAAACCAAAATGCCTGGAGCTTCTAAATAATCCCAGTTCATTAGAAGTACACCTGAAGTGAAGACAGCAGTTTGTAACACTGCCATGAGATAGCCCGATAGTGGAGCGAGGTTCTTTTCGATCAGCATATTGCAGGTTAGAGATAGTTCAAGCTTAAGGTAACAGCCCACTTTTGAAAGTGGGCTGCATCAGTTATTTATTATATTGGTTCATGGTCATGCTAATGCCAATTGTCGAGAAAGACAAGCACATGTCACAAGACTTATCAATGAGTGTACCGAGTTCAATTTTTTCATCGTCATTGAAGTCGCCTAAAACGAAGTCAATTTGTTTTCCCTTTGCATAATCATCGCCGATACCGAATCTTAATCTTGGGTATTGCTGAGATCCCAACATTTGTTCAATATCCTTTAGTCCATTATGTCCAGCACTTGACCCTTTTCCTCTCATTCTAATAGTTCCATAAGGTAGGGCCAAGTCATCAACAATGACAAGGAGGTTATCCATCTTGAGTTTTAGCTCACGCATCCAGTAGTTAACAGCTTTGCCACTTAAGTTCATATAAGTAGTTGGCTTGATAAGGTGGATGTGTCTGCCTTTATATTTGAAATCAGCCGTAAATGCTAGTCTGCCTGTTTCCCACTCAGCACCATATTTTTTAGCCAATTCATCCACGACCATAAAGCCGATGTTGTGACGGGTATGAGCGTATTCAGGTCCGATATTGCCTAGCCCAACAATCAGGTATTTCATAACAATTTCTATTGTATTCTTTTAAATAAAAAACCAAACGTCTTGATTTAGACATTTTGGAAAGCTAATCTCATCCTATATTCAAACAGTGAAATGAAAATTTCAATTAGAAACTATACTATTTGCTTGTGATAAAAGGTTGAAACGATAGTAACCGCTCGTTGAACCCTTTTTGAGGATAAGGGAAAAGACAAAGATAAAATTATGAAGACAAATTCCGTGATTTTCTATCTACTACTTGCGCTATGTAGTATGACTTCTTGTTTTGCAACAGCAGAGGTCAAGACAGATGCACAACCCATCTCGCACCAACTTTGGGGAGAGTTGCTCAGTAAACATGTATCAGAGGGTGGAAAGGTAGACTATAAGGGGTTTCAAAAAGACAGGGCAAAGCTGGATGAATACTTGCATTTGCTGTCAGCTAATCACCCAAACCCAGATACATGGACTAAGAATGAGAGGCTAGCTTATTGGATCAATGCATACAATGCATTTACAATTCAGATTGTGTTGGATAACTACCCATTGAAGAGTATAAAAGATGTAACTTCGCTAAATATTGCCTTTGTACATTCTGTATGGGATATCAAGTTCATCAAAATCGAGGGAGAAGAATACGATCTGAATAACATTGAGCATGGTATTTTACGTAAGAAGTTTGAAGAGCCTCGTATTCATTTTGCGATTGTTTGTGCCTCAGTAAGCTGTCCTAACTTACGCAATGAGGCATATACAGCCGATAAACTGGAGGAGCAGTTGCAGCAACAGGCAGTAGCATTTATTAACGATCCATCCAAAAATCAGATTTCAGCAAGTAGTGTGAAGATTTCTAAGATATTTACTTGGTTTAAAGGAGATTTTACCAAAAACGGATCGTTAGCCGATTTCTTGAATAAATATTCCAAAGTCAAGATTGAGCCAAAAGCTCGTATAGATTATTTGGATTACAATTGGGACTTGAATGAGTAAGAAGGGATACGTACCTTTGGCATAATATTTACGGTAATTTAATAGAGTGAACTTTTCACATAAGTTTTTCATTCTTGTTAAGTGATGTGGAATGAAAGGGCTGAATAAGTTCCACTTTCATGAAGAATTACAAACCCTTTTGAACCATTTTCAGATCAGAATATAAATATGAAAATCACAAAAAATTTACTCACAGCTTTTCTGATGTTATTACCATTTTCATTGTGGGCACAGGGAGCTTCGTCTTTTACAGATACGCTGGCATCCAATAAGCATACAGTGAATACTATACAGAACTATGATGTGATGTGGAAAAAGTCTTTGTGGTTTATGATGGACCTTCGCTTTAAAGTGAATGAAGGCTTTTATGCAAAGAACAACGAGCTGACACGTGTGTTGATTGATGCTGTGAAAAATGATATGATTCTTCCATATAAAAACGACTCTTTAGAGACCCGTATGAGTAAGGACGAGTTCTTGTCAAAATTGCGTATTCCACAAACGGAACTGGAAGGTGACTCACCTGTCGATGATTGGGCAGCGGAAGAATGGGGTGTGGAAGCTAAAACACCTCAACGTAATGCTGACAATGAGTATGATCCAAGAGATTTCTTTTTGGTAGAAGTGAAAGTAGACAGGGTTTTTGACAGAAGAAGAAGTACTATGTATAATGATATTGTTTCATTGACATTCTTCCTGCCTGCAGAGTATAATAAAGCTAAGTTGGATAAGCCTATAGCTTCCTTCTCTTATAAGGAGCTTTATAACCAAGTGTTTCATATAGAGAAAGACGGTCAAGTTGTAGACAATCCTGAAGCGGTTTGGTACAATTCCCAAAACTCTTCACAGCACAGAAATTTGGCAGATGCATTTGCCTTGGGTATGTATGAGAAGAGATTGGTGAAGTATGAAAACCCAAAGGACAACACAATTGTTGATCTATATGGAGATGGGAAAAAAGGTTATTACCAATCAATGGAAGTGCTTTACAAGTTGATGGAGTATGAGGCAACCCTTTGGTCATACTAATCACAAAAAAAGATATATTGAGTCCCGAAGATACCCTCTTCGGGATTTTTTGTTTTGTGATCTAGGGTAATTATTTGTTTATACTGGACAATTAAATAATTTAAATACCAATCAACTATTCCATACAGAAGAGACTTTTGAGCCTAAACTGATGAAGATACTAAGAAACTTTTTAATGCTGTTGTCTGTAATGCTTTGGTCACTTAGCACGCAGGCACAAGACACGGACTTACCATTTAAGATTAAAGCCCCTCAAAGCTATGTACATGAGGGTGATAGTGTTGTATTGGAAGGTGCAATGGGAGACTCAGCTTTTGTAGTCTACTTTGCAGATGACTTTCAACCTGCTGCACCACCGATGGTAGAAAACCCTTATTATGGTCAGTCAAATATGAAAGTTGATACAGTACTGAGAGTTTCGGTTACTGAACCTGTCTATCCTTCATCAAAAGGACTTGTGTTTTTTCAGCAAGATACCGCTACTGTACAAGGTGTGGGGTTGGCAGTTGTCCCTGAAGATTTTCCCAAATACCGGAAGCTGAAGAACCTTACAGCCTCAATGGTTTATATCTCAAGTAAGGAAGAGATGCTGAGCTTGAGTAATTCTCCTGACATGAAGCAGGTATTTGAAAACTTTTGGCTAAACCTTGGTGGAGGAAGAGAAAATGCCTCTCGTCTTATCAGTGTTTATTTTAGACGGGTATCTGAAGCTAACCGCAGGTTTACAAACTATAAGGAAGGTTGGAAAACTGATCAGGGAATCGTTTATATCATATTTGGTGAGCCGGACCAGATCAATCCAACTTTGGAAGGAGAAGATTGGGTATATAGTGAAAATCCTAATCACCGTGAAGTATCATTTTCTTTTGTCAAGAAGAAAAATATTTTTAGCGGCAATCACTACGAGTTGATACGTGACCCTAAGTTCAGAAAGCTTTGGTTTGATACGGTCAAACGCTGGAGAAATGGTACCATTCAGTAAGCAAAAACATATAAACTACGAATACCGGAAATAATCTCCATCAACTCAGCTTGGATTTTGTACCTTTGCAGGACCAACGAATCTGAATAGAACAGAAGGCGATTTATGGGGTAAGAGTTTGCCATATAATTGCTAACCTGTTCTTTAAGTTGAAAAGTATTTATGCAGCAGAAACAAAAAAAATATTTTGGACCACCTAGGAAGAAGGTGGATCCAAGTGAGATGGTTTATGGTATTCAACCAGTACTTGAAGCCATAGAGGCGGGGAAAGAAATAGATAAGTTGTTGGTGTCAAGAGAAACATCTAACTCGCAACTGTCTGAAATCATCAAACGAGCTCAGGATTTAAAGATTCCTGTGTCAAGAGTACCAGACCAGAAGCTTGAAAAAATCACTCGTAAAAATCATCAGGGAGTGATTGGCTTTATGTCAGCGATCGCTTATGCTTCATTGGATAATATTGTTTCTGAACTTTATCAGGAAGGGAAAACGCCTTTTATCCTGGTGCTTGATAGGGTGACAGATGTACGAAACTTTGGTGCAATTGCCCGTACTGCTGAATGTGCAGGTATGCATGCCATTGTGATTCCTAGTAAGGGTTCTGCTCAGATTGGTAGCGATGCTATTCGTACTTCAGCAGGTGCTTTGAGCCATATTCCAGTATGCCGTACAGAAAACTTGATGGAGGCAATACATTATTTGAAAAACTCAGGCTTACAGGTTGTTGCTTGTACTGAAAAAGGAGGGGATACGATTTACACACCTGATTACTCTGCGCCAACAGCTATTGTAATGGGATCAGAAGAAGATGGTATTTCGAATGAAATCATGATACAGTCGGATTACTTGTCCAAAATACCGATGGGAGGTAGAGTAGGCTCTCTGAATGTATCTGTAGCGGCAGGGATTATCATCTTTGAAGCACTGAGACAGAAAACAGTAAACTAAATATTTGAATAACTAAAGAGACGTCAACCAGTTCAAGTGGTTGACGTCTCTTGCCATTTAGGCAAACTAGCAAACACATGAAGAAGGTTCTCATCATCAGATTTTCATCAATAGGTGATATTGTTTTAACTACTCCTGTTATCCGTACACTCAAGACGCAGTTAGAGGGAGTGGAAGTACATTACTGTACCAAGAAGGGGTACAAAGGTATTTTGGAGCACAACCCTTATGTTGATAAGCTACATTTGTTTGATGGTGATTTGGGAGAGTTGGTAAAGCAGCTGAAAGATGAGAAATTCGATTTTGTAGTTGATTTGCACAACAACCTGCGTACTTCCATTATCAAGACTAGGTTGGGAGTAAAGTCCAAAGCTTTTAATAAGCTAAATTGGGAAAAGTGGTTATATGTGAATATGAAGATCGATAAGATGCCTAATGTGCATATTGTAGATCGTTATATGGAAGCAGTGAAACCATTGGGCGTTAAGATGGATGCGTTGGGGCTGGACTATTTTATTCCGGAGAAGGATGAGGTAGAATTGACTTGGTTACCTGAAAGCCACAGAGAGAAGTATGTTGTTTATGCTATTGGGGGGCAACATGCTACCAAACAGCTACCATTTGAAAAAATGGTAGAATTGTGTGATAAAATTCAGCAACCAATCATGTTATTGGGTGGGCCTGAAGATAAGGAGTTAGGTGATAAGATTGTTGCATTTTTTGACCAGACAAAAGGAGACCCTTCATATAATGAAGGTTTGGAGAAACTGAAGAAAAATAAGTTGGTATTTAATGGTTGTGGCAAGTTTAACCTAAACCAGTCGGCATCTGTAGTGAAACAGGCGTACGCTGTATTTACTCACGATACAGGCATGATGCACATAGCGGCAGCTTTCAAGAAAAATATATATTCAATTTGGGGAAATACCACTCCACAGTTAGGTATGTACCCTTACAGAACGCAGTTCACAGTTTTTGAAAACACTAAATTAGACTGCCGACCTTGCTCTAAAATCGGTTACAGTAAGTGTCCGAAAGGTCATTTCAAGTGTATGAATGACCAGCAGTTCGATTTTTACTTACCTTAAAAAGAAAGGGCTTCAGTATTATGAAGCCCTTTCTTTTTGGTTTATGCTAATTTATGGAGTCGTTCTTCGACTTGTGCAGCGATTAACTCAAAGTCTTGTTGGTTTTCAACAAAGTCAATAGACGTCATTTCAACAACCAGTAATTCACCCCAATTATAGTCTGAAATCCATTGGTCATAAAGATTATTGAGATTGTTGAGATAGTCCTTAGGAATATCTTGCTCATAATCACGACCACGTTTGATGATTTGTTCATGCAGACGGGAAGTGTCAGCTTTCAGGTAAATCAGCAAATCAGGTACTTTGACATATGAAGCCATTAGCTCAAACAAATGCTGATAATTGCTGAAGTCACGGTCATCCATTATACCAGAGACGTGCAAGTTTTTAGCAAAAATATGTGCATTCTCGTAGATAGACCTATCCTGAATAACTGGTTTGTTGCGGTTTGTAATATCGTTTACCTGCCTAAAGCTGTTGTTTAGGAACTGTACCTGTAGGTGGAAAGCCCAACGAGGCATATCGTGGTAAAAGTCCTCGAGGTAAGGATTCGCATCCGTACTTTCAAATTCTGGTTCCCACCCAAATCGTTCGGCCAGTTTGGTTGTGAGTGTCGTTTTTCCTGACCCTATATTTCCCGCTACTGCTATATACATTCCCTTTTCCTGCCTTATTTTAGTTATTCAGTTTATTTTCTACTTGCTTGATGATACTTTCCAAGTCATCTTGATTATTGACGAAGTCTCTATCATTCATATCAATAACAAGCAATTTGCCATGTGAATACTGCCCAATCCAGTCATTGTAGAGTGTATTCAGACTCGCTAGGTAAGACTCAGAGATAGATTGTTCATAATCACGCCCTCTTTTCTTGATCTGAGAAACCAGTTTGTCTGTATCTGCTTTCAGGTAAATCAACAACTCAGGAGCCGGCATGTATGAAACCATTGAGTCAAATAGGTGAATAAAATTGCCGTAATCACGATCACAAAGCTCACCACCTGCATGTAAGGCTTTAGAGAAAACGTGTGCGTCTTCATAGATAGACCTGTCTTGAATAACAAGTTGTTTACGGTTGACAAGGTCTTCTACCTGACGGAAGCGGCTATTCAAGAAATAGACCTG
Organism: Limibacter armeniacum; assembly: GCF_036880985.1. Taxonomy (NCBI): domain Bacteria; kingdom Pseudomonadati; phylum Bacteroidota; class Cytophagia; order Cytophagales; family Flammeovirgaceae; genus Limibacter; species Limibacter armeniacum. Next base: position 2,232,984 of record NZ_JBAJNO010000009.1, on the reverse strand, counting down.
TAAATGAAAAGACCATCTAGGCATATCACCATAAAAGTCTTTCAGGTAAGGATTATCCTCTGTGCTTTCAAATCTCGGTTCCCAATTGAAATGCTCTGCAAGCTTGGTAGTAAGAGTTGTTTTGCCAGAGCCAATATTTCCTGCTATTGCAATATACACACCGTTAAAATTTATCAGTGAAAAGTATAATTATCATGTTAGTGCATAAAAAACGAGCTTCGCTAAAAGCTCGAAAGTATGCTTCATACGCATCATAGACGCTTAAAGCCCAAGTTTTGCAGAAACCTGATCAGCAATCAACTTGAAGTCTTCAGGGCGATTTACAAAGTCCATTTCAGTCATGTCAATGACTAGTAATTCTCCCATATCATATTGAGATATCCACTGCTCATACAACTCATTCAGGTTTGTAAGGTATTCTGTTGGGATATCTTGTTCGAAGTCACGCCCACGTTTCTGAATTTGAGAAACCAGTTTGTCGGTATCGGCTTTCAGATACACCAAAAGGTTAGGTGCTTTGACATGACGTGTCATCAGGTCAGATAGTGCCTTATAGTTTTGATAATCACGATCAGTCATCAGGTTGGAATTCTTGAGGTTTTCTGCAAAAATATGCGTTCCCTCAAAAATAGAGCGATCCTGAATTACGGGACGTTCTCGTAGGTGAACATTCTTAACCTGATTGAAGCGGCTGTTCAAAAAGTAAATCTGTAGATGAAATGCCCAACGGGACATATCATCGTAAAAGTCCTTTAAGTACGGATTGTCATCTGCACTTTCAAATTCTGGTTCCCAGCCAAAGTGCTGAGCCAACATATTTGTTAGACTTGTTTTGCCACTTCCAATATTGCCTGCTACTGCTATATACACGCTTGTTCGGAGTTTATGAAGTTTGTAAATACTGTCTCCGTTATTAGGAGCCTGATTCGTCGAATCCGATTAGGAGCAGGAAGCAGTAAGCTAAAGCAGCCTGCACCAGAAAAAATCGGACGCAAAAATAGGAAGCTCATCCGAAAAGCAAAACTTTGATTTTTGAAAGAGTTTATTAATAATCAGTAAAGTACTGACGGAAATTTCTCTTTTGAGAGGTCAGATTTGGAAAATAGCGTATACCAGAAATGATAACATCAGTACAATTGCTAATCGCATCCATACAGAAGTACGGCTTTGGCTGCGACTTCTGTTGTTGGAAAAGGAGATACGTTGGCGGATACCTTCCATGCTCAAGTCTTGATTGCCTTCCATTTGAGCTTTAATCAGCTTTTCTCTTTCTTCGATGCGTTCCTTTACAGGGTCATAGTAACGAGGTTCATAATCAAAACGGCGGTAGTTCGGAATCTTGAAAATTGATGGAAACTTTTTCATCGTTGAAATAAATTTTAGTTACACCAGTTTATTGGCAGGAATATCGCTTGGGAAAATCATGTTAAATGGGTCGTAAAGCAAATAAACTAGGAGGATAACATAGAGCCTAATCTACAAGCACGGTTTTGTTCCCATTCATGATGATCTTACAAAGCATATAATGTCTTCTATATGAGAATAAGTACTCTTTTTACAAAAGTAACAAAAATGTAGAGGGGAATTATTTGTGATATATCAAGATAGTGGGTGTATTACCAATTTTTAACGCCTACAATTACTGTTATAACTCCTTCATTATTCATACTTTTGTTGTTGCGGATAGTAATAAATGCAAAATATAATATTTGTTAGGAGGAATGTTTTTGAGTAATTTTTCGCTTAGATTAAGTTACATCTTTAAGCTTACATAAGTGCTTTTTTCTTCCCAAATATTTGCTTTGACTGTCGCATCAAAACAGGAACCTTATATTCTGTTCATTCCCTTTTAGGTTTTCCGTTTCGGGTAATTTAAAAGGATTGAAGAGGAAATATTAAATCAGGAGAAGGTATGACTTCAAGTTACGTGGACTCAACGAAACTTGAATATCAATAGCTTGTCCTGTACAACTATTCACTGAATTATTGAACATAAGCTATATTTCAACCAAGAGCTTATAAAATGACAAGAAGACGAATCATGCAAAGATTTCGCCTGGTACTGCTACCGTTTATCCAGATTAATTTATTAGTTCATTTTCTATCGTTCTCTGTAAATGCCCAAGACCGAGACTTTCACCGTCGGCAACAGGTTTGGGTAGACAGCGTATTACAAAATATGACTACTGAGCAGAAGCTCGGTCAGCTCTTTATGGTGTCTGCCTATCCGCAGCTTGGTAATCAGAACATTCAGGAACTTGAACAGTTGATAGGAGAATACCATATTGGGGGGGTAATCTTCTACGAAGGCGAGCCTGTGCAAACTGCTAGGCTAGTCAATCATTACCAATCTCTATCAGGTTTACCCCTGCTCATGGGTATGGATGCTGAACAAGGAGTAGGCTCGCGTATGACCGAAACGATCACACTTCCTAAGCAGATGACATTAGGGGCGGTAAATAGCAACCTTTATCTATATAATATGGGGCTTGAGGTTGCTAAGCAATGTAAACGCATGGGTATTAATATCAATTTTGCTCCTGTAGTTGATATAAATAGTGATCCTTCCAACAGTCTAATAGCCGATCGTTCCTTTGGGGAGATTCGTGAAATCGTTACAGCCAAGGGTAGTGCTTATATGAGAGGTATGCAAGACCAAGGTATTTTGGCTTGTGCCAAGCATTTTCCAGGGCAGGGTGAAGTACAGACTTATTCACATGAGGCATTGCCAGTAGTGAAAAAAGACTTCAAAGAACTGGAAGCTCAGGAACTGTACCCTTTCAAAAATCTTATTCTGGATAGCGTAAAATGTGTTATGATGGGGCATATGAATTTGCCTAAATTGGATAACACACCAATGCTACCAGCTTCGTTGTCAAATCAAGTGATTGATGGAGTGCTTAGAGATTCATTAGGATTTGATGGCTTGGTTATTTCTGATGTGATGAATGCAAATGCGCTAACTCAACATTATACATCAGGAGATGCAGAAGCTAAGGCAATCCTAGCAGGAAATGATATGGTATTGCACCCAACCAATGTGCCTAAAGCAATTAAGCTGTTGAAAGAAGCCATAGCAGATGGCAGGTTTCAGATAACTGATTTAGATAGCAAGGTCGCTCATATTCTAAAAGCTAAATACTTTGCTGGGTTATCTAGCTTTACGTCAGTTAATACGGACTTCCTTAAAAAGGACCTGAATTCTATACAGGTAAAAGCTTTGAAACAGGAATTGTTTGAGCAATCTATTACAGTACTGAAAAACAAAGAGGAGCTTTTGCCTGTCCGTGATGTAGCAGCACAGACTTTTGCCTCTGTTACAATAGGCTCTCCTTACAAGACCAATGACTTTGCTGAAATGTTGGACAACTATGCCACATTTGAACATCATACGGTTAATGCAAAGGAAGAGTCTACCGCCACAATGAACCGTATTTTAGAGAAAGTAAAAGATAAAGGAGTTGTTGTCGTAGGAGTCTTTAGTAAGACTAATGAAGAGCAAAAACGTTACGGTGTAAGTTATGCAACACAGCAGTTTATAAGGCAGTTACAGAAACATACAAAGGTGATAACGGTATTGTATGGAATACCTTATGGCTTGAAATACCTTGAAGGATGTGACCATTTGATTTGTGCTTATGAGACGGATCCAATAGTGCAGAAGGTGGTACCACAGGCTATTTTTGGAGCTATCGATACATATGGCATGTTGCCTGTTACAGCTAGCAAAAAGTTTCCGGCAGGTTCTGGGCTTAATATCAAGTCTATTCAACGTATAGGTTATGCCTTACCTGAAATGGTTGGAATGGATAGCGATATTTTGACCAAAATTGATAGCATTATACAGGAAGGAATCTCGGAAGAAGCAATGCCTGGATGTCAGGTAGTCGCCATTAAAGATGGTAAAATAGTACTTGAAAAATCATATGGATATTTCACCTATTCAAAAAGGGAAAAGGTCAATAACAATACAATCTATGATCTGGCTTCCATCACGAAGGTGGCTTCAACAGTGCAGAGTTTGATGTACTTGACAAGTCAAGGTGAATTTAGCTTAGATGATAAATTGGGAGATTATTTGGTAGACCTTGATTCTACAGATAAAAAAGATCTCAAAATAAAGCATATCCTTACACACTGCTCAGGACTTAGAGGAGGATATTTCTTTTGGGGTCATGTGATGGACAAAAACACATTTGTCTATCATCCTGAATACCTCCATGCATCTAAAGGAAAAGGGTATTCAGTTGAAGTAAGTCCTTCAGTATTTGCCGCAGATAGCATGAAAGATGCTATGTGGGACTGGTTGAAGGATGCAGGTCTTTCTAAAAGACGAAAATATAGAGGAGGAAGGTATTCTTATCATTATAGTGATTTGGGATACTATTTCATGCAGAGAATTGTAGAAGCGAAAAGTGGTCAAAGTTTGGATCAGTTTACACAAGATCACTTCTATAAGCCTTTAGGACTAAAAACGATGGGTTATTTGCCTAAAAAGCATTTTAGAAATGCAGACATTGTACCTACCGAGATGGATGTCCGTTACCGAAAGGAATTGATTAGAGGGTATGTACATGACCCTTCAGCGGCTTTGATGGGAGGAGTGGCAGGACATGCAGGCTTGTTTAGTAATGCTCATGATTTGGCGGTGCTAATGCAAATGAACCTCCAAGGAGGTTATTATGGAGGTAGAAAGTACTTTGATGAGGACGTGTTGAATTCTTTTAATACAAGACCTTTTACGCAGTACAAGAACCGTAGGGCTTACGGTTGGGATAAACCGAACCCGTGGGAAAAGGAAGATGGACCAACATCAGCATTGGCATCTAGCCGAACGTTTGGTCATACAGGTTTTACAGGAACTTGTACATGGGTGGATCCTGAGTATAATTTGGTTTATGTGTTTTTATCTAATAGGGTTTACCCATATGCGAAGAACCGCCAGTTGATGAAGATGAATATCAGAGAAAATATTCAGACAGTCTTATATGAATCAATAGGCTTGAAGCCACAGCAATAACAGAAAAAGGTGAAGATTAAATACTTCACCTTTTTTTGTAAAAGTGTATAAGTACTTTTTAGGTCTGTTATCTAGTTTGGTAATAAGTATCCTTTTGTAGAAAGTTTTATATTTAATAAAACCCATTAACCAACTTATAAAACCGGACCTATGGCAACAAAAAGGGACTTGAAAGGAGGATTAGCCTCAGCATTAGGAAGTACAGAGAATAACGCTGGTGGAAATTCGAAAGCAAGAGTGAATTTACCATTAGGATATAGGCTTACAAAGGAACATATCAACCGCTTAAGGGCAATAGCTCAACATGAAGAGAGAGACATTAAGGAAGTAATAGATGAAGCAATAGAGTTTTATTTGGAGTTTCAAGTAGGGGTTCCAGATAAAAACCAGAATTAAAATGAGTGTTTTAATAAAAAAGGAAGGAGTTTCTCAGTAATGGGCAACTCCTTTTATGTTTTGGTTAGTTATTGGGTGCTCCTGTATTAACCCAAGACTCGATAAGCTCGATTTTTTCATCAGATAGCTTATTTTGATCTTTAGGCATTGGACTAACACCATCTTCGTGTTTGATAGCTTTCAGGAGTCGGCCATTGTCAACAACAGCTTTAACGCCGGAGTAGTTAGACAAGGATATTCCACCACTGTTCCCATGACAGTTGACACAGTGAGTACTTAAGATAGGTTGAATATGCTCAGAAAAAGTAACCTCTCCAGATGAGTCTTTATTATCTTCTTTTTGTGGTGTGGGATCGTCTGAATCATGGTTAGATGAGCAAGCAAATCCAATGATAAAGATTAATAGTAACAACCTTAGCTTAGTATGCATGAAATTAGTTGGGTTTGATGTTAATGTTTAATTTGTCTAACATTTCAAATCTTATTCCAAAACAGGAAATACCTAAAGGAATAATGTTTGAACAATAAATGGAGTTGAATCCATATTTTTTGATGAATAATAGGACAGATAACTTATATCTTACTTTATGTTTCCAATCAAGATTCGCCAGATATTTAGTTTAATCTCTTTGATGGTTATGCCTTTATGTGCTTTACCACAGACAAAAGCATTAGGGTTCATTTTGTCAGATAAAGTAGCTGTAAAGGAGGAAGGAAAAGAGCTTTCATTTCCATGGGTTGGGGGATTGAATTCCATTCAATTCAATAAGATGGACCTTGATATGGATGGTCAACAGGATTTAGTTTTGTTTGATCGTCATACCCATAAAGTAACGACTTTTTTGTGGCTAGAAGATACATATATTCATCAGCCAGCCTATGAAAGTTTATTTCCAGATATAAATGGGTGGATGATCTTGGCGGATTATAATTGTGACGGTAAAAAAGATATTTTCACTACCTCACAAAAGGGGGTGATTTTTTTTCAGAACCTTGGCGGAACTGTATTAGCATTTGGAGATGCTATGATCATTGAGACGACTAACTCCTTGGGAAACCCTACAGCTTTATCTATTGACGGGGCTGATATTCCAGCAATAGTGGATCTTGATAGTGATGGGGATTTGGATATACTCACTTTTGCACCAAGCATTGGTACAACGGTAGAGCTTCATTTAAACCTTCAGGTAGAAAATGAATTGGAGTGTGGTAGTTTGACATTTAGAAAGGAGAATACTAGATGGGGAGAGTTTTCAGAAGGGAGTACCTGTGGGGAGTATTACTTTGATAGTAGTGAAAGTAACGAAAGTAATATGCGTCCGGCAGCTGTAAAACATGGAGGTTCTACGCTGTTGGTTTTGGATTTGAATGGGGATAACCAAATGGATTTGCTATTGGGTGAAGTGGATTGTGATACACCAATTGTACTGCTTAATGAGGGAACGAGTAAGGATGCCATATTTACTGAAGTTACTGTCGGTTTCCCTATTGAGACCCCTGCTGATTTACCAGTATTTCCTGCATCGTTTTATGAAGATATAGATGGCGATGGAGTTAGGGATTTGTTATTAAGCCCGAATATAGAATCTGGGGACAATGCATTGGGACAGACAGACTTTGCTAAGTCAAGCTTTTATTACAAGAATACCGGAACAGAGCAGTCACCTGTCTTTGAACTGACATCAGAGATGTTCTTGCAGAGTGAAATGGTGGATGTTGGAGAGTTTTCAATGCCTGCTTTAGGAGATGTGGATGCTGATGGGGATACAGACTTGCTTATTTCATCTTATGGTAGACCTGATGGGAATGGAGTGCCCCGCTCTACTATATATCTTTATCTGAATGTGGGAAGTGATACTGAACCTGAGTTTGAATTACAGACAAAAGATTGGCTTGAGGTTTCGTCATTGGGGTTGATAGAAGTACAAATACAGTTGGTTGACCTAAATAAAAATGGAGTGCCTGATCTTGCTTTTTCAGGTCGTGAACCAAACACGAGTAACAGTATGCTCCGTTATGTGATAAATCAAGCAGAAGCTAACCAGCCATATGAATTCGATTTGTCACAAGTGAAGACTATTGATTTTACGATTCGTCCACAGGACTATTTTTACTTTTATGATATAGACAAGGATGGGGAGGTAGATATATTGAGAAGTCTATTTAGTGGCTTCACTAACCAGAATGAGAACAGTGGTACGTTGGAGTATCATCGAAATACAGGAAACCTGTCTTTTACAAAGGTGACGGATGCATTTTTAGGAATAACCGATGACAAATGGAGGTCACCTATGCCGCTGATTCATGACTTTGATGGAAACGGAACACCTGATATGCTGATTGGTACAGCAGGTGGTAAGTTGGTTTATTATGAAAATGCTTTGAGTGATATTAATTCAGCACCAAGTGGTCGGCAAGATTTAGTGACATTGAAGGAAAACCAACCTTTAGGTTTATATGGATTTGGGAAAAACTTAGTTCCAACCATTTTAGAAAATAACCTTTGGATTGGTAGTGCAGGTGGTGGGTTGTTTTTATTAGAGAAAGGGATGTTTGAGATAACAGGTATTCCAGAGTTACCTGAAAGAGTTAAACTTTTTAAAGCCTATCCTGTTCCAACCAGTCAAACACTCACAATTCAGTCTAATTCGAAGTTGCCTCTTACAGGGCAGATTTATAGTGCTTCAGGAAATAGCGTATTGAATGATATTACTTTGTCATCTTTTGGAAAAGTAGAGTTAGATGTAGCCTCTTGGGTTAAAGGCCTTTATTTACTCAAAATGCATAATGAAGAAGGTGGAGCGACAATCAAAATATTAATACAATAATAGCGTGCGAATAATGGATACGGTGATATATATAGAAATAACAAAAGAAGTATCATTTGACTTTAGTAAACCATTACTAAATAAGATTAGGGCAGAAAAGGTGGGTTGTACTGTTTTTGATATAGATAACCATTCAGAGCCTTATACCATTAATTGTGCTGTGAAGTTATTGGAAGATGCTGCCGATGTACTGATTGTGGTGCATGCCATATCTGAGGGAACTGTGCGGAAATTGTTTCCGTTTTACAACAAAGTCATAAAGCTACGCTCAAAACTTAATTTGATAATGTTGGGGGATGAGTCTGTAAGTGAGAAGATGTTTTCACCATTGCATGAACGTTTTACGAAGGCTGCATCGATTTCAGAATTAGAAATGATGCTGGTAAAAGAATAATGGTTTTGATGAAACTTCTCATTTACAATAATTTATGATTGTGGGTTGGTAAAGAGAAAATAAAATCATAAGTTTGCACCTCTTTTGGGCGGATTACTGTTCCAAAAGAGCAAAAAGGATGCTTAAAATGGATTCTTCCGTTGGTATCCGAAGTTGGTTTATTGTTCATAAAATAAATTGTTTACAAAGTGGATACACTTAGCTACAAAACAATTTCAGTAAACAAAGCTACTGCTGAGAAGGAGTGGGTTTTGATCGATGCTGAAGGTAAGACACTGGGTCGCCTGGCGACTGAGGTAGCGATGATCCTGCGCGGTAAAAGAAAGCCTAGCTTTACTCCAAACGCGGATTGTGGCGACAATGTAGTAATTATCAACGCTGAGAAAGTTGAGATGACTGGTAAAAAATGGTCTGACAAACTTTACATTCGCCACACTGGTTATCCAGGAGGTCAGCGTGTGAGAACAGCTACTGAAATGAAAGAAAAATTCCCAATTAGAATCATCGAGAATGCTGTAAGAGGCATGCTTCCTAAAAACAGATTGGGACGTCAGTTGTACAGAAACCTGCACGTATACGCTGGTACTGAGCACCTGCACGAAGCACAGAATCCTAAGAAAATTGAACTGTAAAATTAAAACATTAAGATGGAAGTAATTAACACATCAGGCAGAAGAAAAACTTCTGTAGCTAGAATTTACCTGACTCAAGGTGAAGGAAAAATTACTGTCAACAAGAAAGATCTTGCTGATTATTTCCCATCTGAAATCCTGAGAACAATCGTAAACCAACCTCTGGATCTGACCAACGAGGCTGGCAAATATGATATTAAAGTAAACGTTCAGGGTGGAGGAATCAACGGTCAAGCAGAAGCAGTAAGACTGGCTATCTCTAAAGCAATTTGCGAAGTGAATGCTGAGCACAGATTGGTACTGAAGCCAGAAGGTCTGCTTACTCGTAACCCTAAAATGGTTGAGCGTAAGAAACCAGGTAGAAGAAAGGCGAGAAGAAGATTCCAGTTCTCGAAGCGTTAATCGCTGCTGGAAAAGCTTCAAGGCTCGTGTTTCAAAATATTGGGTACTGCTTGGACTGCTTGTTGGCAGTCCTTATCCCAACTTTTGAACGCTTTCGCCTTACATCTAGAAATCTAATTCAAGACTTTAATATCGTATTTGCTAACAATGAAAAATCTGGAATATAAAGATCTTCTTGACGCAGGTGTACACTTTGGTCACCTGACAAGAAAGTGGAACCCAAAGATGGCTCCTTACATCTTCATGGAGCGCAATGGTATCCACATCCTGGACCTGAACAAAACGAAAGTGTCTCTTGAGCAAGCTCAGCAGGCAGTGAAAAACATCGTAAAATCAGGTCGTAAGGTGATGTTTGTTGCAACTAAGAAACAAGCACAAGAGATCGTTTCTACTGAGGCATCTCGCCTGAAAATGCCTTTCGTAACAGAAAGATGGTTGGGTGGTATGCTGACCAACTTCGCAACTGTAAGAAAGTCACTGAAGAAAATGTCTTCTATCGATAAATTGATGAAAGACGAGGCTTTCAACGCTTTGGCGAAGAGAGAAAGACTGATGATCACTCGTGAAAGAGAAAAACTGGAGAGAGTATTGGGCGGTATCGCTGACCAGTCTCGCCTGCCAGCTGCTCTGTTCGTGATTGACGTGAAAAGAGAGCACATCGCGATCAAAGAAGCTAACAAGCTGGGTATCCCTGTAATTGCAATGGTAGATACCAACTCTGATCCTGAGGGTGTTGATTACGTAATTCCGTCAAACGACGATGCGTTCAAATCAATCGCTCTTATCACTTCTGCTATTGGTTCAGCTATCGAAGAAGGTATGTCTGAGCGTAAGAAGGAAAAAGATGAGGCTAACATGAAGGTTGCTGAAGAAGAGAAAAAAGCAGCTGACGCAAAAGACTCAGAATAATAATTAGATCAGAGCAGAATATCTCTTGGCATTAAGTTGACCGAAAGGTATTCGCTACTAATTTCAAACTCCTTAAGCTGAAATAAAATGAACATCAAAGAAATCGAAGCGAAACTGAAGGAGCTGAAAGCAAAACAGGGTGATTACTTCAAGCAAAAAAAGGCTGACAGAAACCCTGCGGATGTTGAAGCTATCAGAAAAGAAATGGCTGAGTTGAAAGAGCAAGCGAAAGCTGTTTACAGAAAGTCAGCTAAATAAGAAATAAAAGCTTATATTTGGACCCGCAGAGTACCTACTGGTGCACTGCGGGTTTCTTCTTATAACAAACTCATAAACAGTGCGTACTCAGCTGCCTTTATCAACAGGTAGGAGTACGGACTAATCCAGTAATCACAATAAAAATTCTTATCAAAAAATGGCTATTTCAGCACAAGACGTTAAGAAACTGAGAGACATGACTGGTGCCGGCATGATGGATTGCAAGAAGGCATTGGCTGAGGCAGAGAGCGATTTCGATAAAGCAGTTGAAATCCTGAGACTTAAAGGTCAGAAAGTAGCAGCGAAGAGAGCTGACAGAGAAACAACTGAAGGTGATGTATTCGTTTGGTCTAATGACAACGATTCAGAGTCTATCGCTATCGCACTGGGTTGCGAAACTGAGCCAGTAGCTGTAAACGACCAATTCAAAACGTTGGGCGAAACTATCCTGAAAGCGGCAGTAGAAAACAAGCCTGCTACAGTTGAAGAACTGATAGCTATTGCAGTTGACGGTGAAACACTGGAGGCAAAAATTACGGATCTGATTGGTAAAATCGGTGAGAAAATCCACGTAGCTAGCTACGCACATGTAACTGGTGAGAAAGTAGCCGCTTACAAGCACGGTAGAAAAATCGCTGTGTTGGTAGAGTTGGTTAACACTGATGGTGCTGACGTAGTTGAGGCTGGTAGAGACGTTGCAATGCAAGTTGCTGCGATGAACCCAGTAGCAGTTTCTGAAGCTGACGTTGACCCAACTGTAATCGCGAAAGAAAAAGAAATCGGACGTGAGAAAGCACTTCAGGAAGGTAAACCTGAGAACATCGTAGACCGTATCGCTGACGGTTACGTGAAGAAATTCCTGAAAGAAAACACTTTGTTGGAGCAATCTTTTGTAAAAGACCCTTCAGTATCTGTTGCTCAGTACCTGAACAACACGCAGAAAGGTATGACTGTGAAAGCATTCCACAGAGTATCAACAGGTGCTTAATTTCACTGAGTGAAAAATATAGCAAACGAAAAACGGCAGGAGCTTTTTAAGCTTCTGCCGTTTTTTTATTGTGCTCTTGAACTTACGATATGTTCAGAGTGATTGAGGTGTACCCTTAAAAGGTGATAGGCTTTATCTTCCCCATCATAATACCCATATATATAATCATCCTTCAGCTTGAATAGCGTTTCTCCAAGCCTGTAAAGTGGTAGCCCAATACTCTCAATGGAATGGGATAGTTTGACAATACTATTGTCTAATAATTCATTACGAATATGACTAAATGAGCCAATAGATAGTAAGCTCTTGATGTAAGAAGCGTGAAGAGTTTTGTTGGCCTTAAAGTCAGCATACATAGGATTGTATGTATAGGCAGACGCTACGCTTTCTAGGTCATTTGTTTCATTAGCTCCAATGGTCACTTCTAAAGTATTCGCATTCGTTTCATATACCGAAATTCCTATAGAAGGAGAGTGTAGCTTCTTGAAAAAATGCTTAGTGTGTTTTAGTTCCTCTGAAAGGTCTTGAATTTCTATTACAGGTGTATTCTTGAATGAAATCTCTCCCTTTTTGCTCGCTGTAAATTGTTGAACAATACTTTGGTTATCTAAACTGTTAACAACTAGTCTCATCTCGTGATTATTACTGGCAATACGAAATAAGTGCTTTTTGTATAAGAAGGAATTTGTATAGTCAAACTCTTCAGGGAAGTCATATTTTTGAAATGCAGCTATTCCATTTTGAAGGTCTAATTCTATGACTTGTGTTGAATGACTTATTTGATCTTCAATTGTGAGGTAAAGCTTGTTGTTCTGTTGGTATAACTTGTTTGTGTGATGAGAAAGTCCAAAACTGTTATAAGTGACTTCAGGTATTTTGAATGTCTGCTTTTTATGAGGAGATATAGTGTTGTATAGTGATTTTCTATTCCCTTCACTAGTGAATTTATGTCCCCAAAGGTCAAAAACTTTTTTCTCGTATCCATCATATGATAACTGATACATTTCAATAGCAGGGGTTCCATATGGTACCATCAGCATACATAGTGAAGAATCGTAAGTTACAGCCTGAATAAAATGGCTTTTTGTATTAGACTCTATACTGTACTGATGGTAATAGCTATTATTGTTTTCAAAGTCGAAAGTGATATAGTGGATATCATTCCGGTATTGGTCAAACATGTAAAGTATACAGCTGTTTTGTTTGACAATTCCACCGATAATATCTTTCGAATAGAAACCTGTAGGGAGCTTCATACTTTGCTTCCCCGTCAGTTGAAGATGTTTATTTAACATCATAGCATCAATCGTTGTCTTCCGTTTAATTAGTAGACAAACATTGGAGCTATCATAATTAAAGAGTGGAATGATATCAGCCTCTGAATTGGTTTCTTCCCACTGAATTGGAGATTGAAGCACTTGCTGAATACTTTGTGAAATGCACAAAAAGGGTAGCAGCAGGCTACATGCAATGAGTAAAAAGTATTTCATTACGTTTGTTGGGTTACCCGTAAGACGGTGACAGACTTAAAGGATTTGTAAAAAATGGATGAAGTATGTTGTTATTTCAATCTAAAATTAACAAATATTTAGAAAGTAACAAATTGTACAACTTTTGAAAGATTGTAAAAAGGAATGTGTATAGGTTGTTGTAGTAAAAGGTGGGATAGGGAAAAATTAAGCGGAATCATATGAACAATTCCGCTTATAAAAGAAAGTATTACAAAGAACTTAAAAATTCAACCAGCTTCTTAACAGCCTTACCTCTATGGCTGATACTATTTTTTTCCTCTAAGCTGATTTGAGCAAATGTCTTTTCATAACCATTAGGCTTGAATATAGGGTCATATCCAAATCCTTGGTCACCGGTTCTTTCTTCTATAATTTCACCTTTTGCAATACCTTCAAACTGATGATAAGTACCATCTATGACTAAGGTGATCACGGTTTTGAATTGTGCATTACGCTCACTTTTGCCTTTAAGGTTTTCAAGTAATAGGTCGATGTTATCATTACTATCTTTTTGAGGTCCCGCATAACGAGCTGATAATACACCAGGCTCTCCGTTCAATGCTTCAACTTCAAGACCTGTATCGTCAGCAAAACAGTTAACCTTGTAATTATCCCAAATGTAAGCAGCCTTTTGTTTAGAGTTTCCTTCTATCGTTGGTTGCTCTTCAGGGATGTCTTCATGACAACCAATATCACTTAAGCTTACAACTTTGAACTTACCTTCAAGCTGTAGGCTAATTTCTTTTAGTTTATTAGGATTGTTGGTTGCAAAGCAAATTTCTATCATGGCTAGTATTTCAGTTTATGAGTAAATGAAAGACGAATTTACAAATGCTCAAAAGTAATTTGCAAAAATAAACCTCGCAGGTTTTTCACATTCTTGTGAAACCCTGCGAGGTCTTTATTTATAAGTTAAGGAAATCTTATACTATCTAGCGTAAAGCTCTTCAAGTTTCATGTCAAAGACGAGCGTCGCGTTTGCTGGAATGGAAGAACCATTTCCTTGTGTTCCATATCCTAAACCTGAAGGAATATAGAAACGCATAGAGTCACCTTCCTGCATCAGACTTAATGCCTCAGTCCAACCTTCAATTACAGAGCTATAAGAAACTGTATAGGTTGTGTCTGTACTGATTACATCACCGTCATCATTTGTTTCTTCCTCTATATTTTCAGAAACAGTAGGGATACCAAAAGGCAATACGACTTGTAACGGTGAATCTCTCAGTATTGAACTGTCGAAAATATTGTTTTCATAAAGAACCCATCCAGTATAGTTTACAAGCAGGGAGTCATTATCATTAGCAAAAGTATCACCTTCGCCTTTTTTTAGGGTTTGGTAATATATGCCAGATTCTGTTCTTTGATAATCAATACCTTCCTTAAGTTCTAGGTCAAATTGGAGATGAGTCCTGATTTTGTCATCGTCTCTTTCGCTTTGAACAATAGCATCAAACCCACTGTCATCATCACAAGATGAGATAGACAGTACAGTAAGAAGCATAATAAAAATATTGAAGAGTTTATATCTAATCATAGTTAGTTAATAATTTCCTTAACGGTAATCTCAAAAATGAGTGGTGAGTATGGTGCAATAGAACTAGCCCCTGTCATACCGTAGCCATAGTGCGAAGGCATTAGTACTGTAGCTGTTTCACCAACTTTCATAGTTTTCAAACTAATTCCCCATCCTTTAACAAAGTTTGACGAATTTAAGAAAAATTTATATTCATTCCCAGAATCAAATACTTTGCCATTCAATAATTTTCCTGTATAGTCTACTGTAATGTAGTCTCCCTCTTGCACTTGTTGCGCACTATCTTCTGCTGCTTCGGTAACTACTTTGTAGATATCATCATAAGGAAGTAAGTATTGAGAGCTGTTTTCAATATCAAGAGAGTCCTTCATAAACTGAGCAATATGTGTTGCCTCATAATATTTTTGAGTAACTGTATCTCTTGCTGCTTCTACTTCTACTTCCATTCTAATAATAGCATTTTGAGGAACTGAGACACCATTGATAGTTCCACTATTTGATCCATATGCATAGAAAGAAGGGATGTATAATTCTGCTTTTTCTCCCATATACATGTCAGTAATACCATCTGATAGTCCGAATATAAAACCACCAGTTCTTTGATCACTCAAGTAGAATGTCATTGATTGAGCTTCTTTGTCAATTAATAGACCTTCTGCCTTGTCAGAAGCAAACAACTTTCTTCTAAACTTAATATCTAATACGTTGCCTGCATAGTTTCCATCTACACCTTCTATAAATGAAGAATCTTCAGGGTTAAGAGTTACAATGCGAACACCGTTAGTAGTTCTTCTGTAATCTATATTATTTGTTTCCAGGAACGTTTCGATAGCGTCTCCGTCTTCTGCTAGGTAGTCATTGATTTCATCTGAAGAAAACAAGTCACAACTGCTAAGTCCTACAGCTATTGTTGCAGCTGTAATTAGTTTGAACCAATAATTTTTCATTGTTTGCTAATTCGTTTATTTGATATTAAAGGCTTGATAAAGGTCTAGAATAACTTTTTGAAAAAGTAAAATTGTAGAGAAACAGGACGATTTTAGCGACGAATCATTCAATTTGTTCTACAGATCACCGTTTCTTTGCTATAAAATTACTATTCAAATGACACGAGTGCATCTTAAAGGGTTGGAAAAAAGTTAAATAAAATAAAAAATGGCTGAGAATTAATTTTCTCAGCCATTTACATATAACGCTATATTGCTTATTTCTTCTTGATGTCTAATAACTCTACATCAAACTTAAGAATAGAGAATGGCTTGATTTTCGGACCAGCTTCTCTAGGTCCATAAGCCAAGTCAGAAGGAATATACAGAGTAGCTTTAGCTCCTTTGTTCAATAATGCGATACCTTCATCCCATCCTTTAATTACACGTCCTTGCCCCAATGGGAATTCGAATGGCTCACCACGGTCAACAGAAGAATCGAACTTTTCGCCACTTGTCATCAACGTACCTGTATAGTGTACTGATACAGTTTGACCTGCTTCAGGCTTTGTTCCTTTACCTTCTTCATGAATCACATAAAAGAGACCATTCTCTGTACGTTGTGCTTCAATGTTGTTGTCTTTAAGGAATTTTTCAATCTCAGCGATTTCTTTATCCTTTTGTTGTTCAAAGCGAAGCTCAATACCTCTTTGGTACTCTTCTTTAGGCTCCATAGAAAGCACTTTGATACCAAGTTTAATTGGATCTCCAGCTTTACCAAACTGAGGAGGAACCATTGGGCCAAATAGGTCTTCTGTTTTTACGTCAACTAAAACACTGTCTCCAACAGTTGTTTCTCTGAATACTTGACCAAATACAGATGCTGTATCTCTTGGGTTGATAAGTGTTGCTGGAGGAAACAGCGTTTCTCTATCAGAAGTGTAAAGTACAGAGTCAGTATTGTTGTATATAGTAAGATTGTATTCTACAACATCATTGTCTATAGCTTTGTCTCCTTCATTTTCTAAAACGTGAGCATATTTATAGCCAGACTTAGTTGTCTTTTGTTCCGCAGATTTGTCACAGCCTGTGCTTATAGCTCCAAAAGCGGCAAGACCAATAATGATTTGTTTCTTAGTTAGCATCTTTTTTTGTTCTGATTATAGTCTTTAAATAGTACTTGAGGGTTAAGCCTTTTCGCTTTCGGCTTCTTGTTTCATTTCCTTCAAGGCTTTCTTGAATATTTGAACAGCCCCTTCCAATGTTCCATCAATAATTCTGCCTCCTGCTGCATTTTTATGTCCACCCCCATTAAAATAACGAGCAGCCATATCCGCAACAGAAAAATCTCCAATTGATCTTAACGAAAGCCTGATACCATCACTGTCATCATTTTCTTTGAACAGTGCAGCAACTTCAATGCCTTCTACTGAAAGTGCGTAATTAACCAAGCCTTCAGTGTCTCCTGTCTGGATATTGAATTGGTTACGATCTTCTTTTGAGATGGTGAAATAACCAGCTTGATATTCTGGTATGAATGTGAGTTTTTGACTTAAGGCATAGCCTAAAAATCTGAGCCTTGTCTCTGTATTGTTGTCATACACAAGGTTGTGTATTCTACTTGTATCAATTCCAATATCTTTCAGTTCAGCAGCTATACGTAAGGTACGGCTAGAAGTACTTGGATACTTGAATGAACCGGTATCTGTCATAATGCCGGCATAAATATTTTCAGCGATTTGCTCATCAATTTTATCAAGCCCGTTATCCAGCTCAATAAATTCATAGATGAGTTGGGCTGTTGCCGCAGCTTCTATATCATATAGTTCAAACTCAGCAATGTCATCCTTACCTCTATGGTGATCAATCAGTAAAATAGGTGTTTTATCTACAACTTCTTGAACAATTTCTCCCAGTTTCTCAATTCTACTGAGTGAAGAAAAGTCTAGACAGCATATAAGGTCTGCTTCGTGAATGATCTCGGCAGCTTTTTCTTTATTGTCATCGTTGGTGTACACGATCACCTCATCATTGCCCGGAAGCCAAAACAAAAACTTTGGGTAATCTGAAGGTGAGATTACATAAGTCGAATGTCCTGATTTTTTCAGGTACAGGGACAACGCCAAGCATGAACCTAATGCATCTGCATCGGGCTTATGATGTGGAAGAATGACTATTTTTTTAGGACTACTTAGTAGTTCCTGTAATTTCTTGAAATTATGCATACACGCTCAAAGAATAATACAAACACAAAATTGCTAAGATTTACTATGAATAACAAACATTTACTTACTCGCTTCCAATGACCTAGCAACTACCTGTAGTATATAGATCAACAAAACAATAAATAAACATACCTTTTTCTCGTAGGTAATGAGTTTGAGGTCATCTCGATAAGTGAAAAACCTAACACATTCCCCGATTAATTTTATAATTTAGCGGCTTTGTTTTTAGAAATTGTGACTCAAAGAGCACTTAGTATGGTAACGGGAATTAAAATTTGTCTGTTTCTATAAATAAGTAAAGATCAAGGCTATAAGTTTTCGTATAGCAATTGATTTCATAAGTACATTTTACCTTAGGGGATAGAATATAAATATTTTTCATTTAGATATGGGAACACCATTTGTCATTGGGATAACGGGCGGTAGCGGATCAGGGAAAACATACTTTCAAAAACAGCTAGCCAAAGCTTTGGGGGAAGAAAATATTTGTCTTGTTTCACATGACAACTATTACAGAACAATTGATAAGCAGCCCAAAGACCAAAATGGTATCGAAAACTTTGATACACCGGAGTCGATAGACTTGGATACATTTGCAAAAGATGTTGCTTTATTAAAAAGTGGCCACACAATAGAACGAGAAGAATATACCTTTAATAAGCCTGGAGTTGTGCCCAAAATGTTAACTTTTGAGCCAAAGCCCATTATCATGCTGGAAGGTATTTTTGTATTGCACAATAGGAAAGTAGCAGACCAAATAGATTTGAAGGTATTTATAGATGCTAAAACTCACCTTCAGATTAAGCGCCGTATCATTCGTGACAGCCTCGAAAGAGGTTATGATTTGAATGATGTGCTTTATCGCTATGAGAATCACATTATGCCATGCTATGAAAAATATATTGAGGTTCATAAAAATACAGTAGATTTGGTTGTGTGTAACAATCAAAGTTTTGATATGGCATTAGAGGTGTTGGTAACATACCTCAAATCAAAAGTTTGATATTTTTTGATCAAAACGACTATAAACGGTCGGTATGAACTAGATCAGTTGAGAAATGAATAAAAGGTTTGCAGTGATCGGTTTGGGACAGTTCGGTTTGGCTGTCGCTAGAAATCTTGCCTTGCATGGAGCGGAAGTATTGGCGATTGACCGAGATATGGATCAGGTCGAGATGGTCAAGGATGATGTGGCTTATGCTGTGGCTTTGGACTCTACAGATATCAAGGCTCTAAAATCTCAGAATATTGCTGAGATGGATGCAGTTTTGGTCGCAATTGGAGAAAATGTAGAAGGCCTGCTTCTGACAACTGTACTTTTACAAGAACTAGGAGTCAATAGGATTGTAGCCAGAGCTGTTAGTGATCAGCAGAAAAAAATCTTGGAGAAGCTTCAAGTGAAAGAGATTATTTCTCCTGAAAAGCAGGTAGGGGTTATGGTGGCAGAACAAATGATAACACCAGAGCGTCAATCTTCAATGGGTTTGCCTGATGGGTATGAAATTGTTCAGGTTAAAGTCCCACCAAAAGTACATGGCAGAACTGTTGATGAGATTGACTTTGAGGAAAGCTATGAACTTAGGCTAATCTGTATTAGAAGAAGTTACGAAATGCCTTCATCTGATTTGAGAGGGATTATCGAAAAAGAAGATCATTTGCTGTCAAGGCCACAGTTAAGTACTGTTCTTAACAGTAGTGATACTTTGATTTTATTTGGAAAGACGGATGATATTGAAACCTTCTTGAAGGTGAATAAAATATAGAAAAGAAAAAGGCAAGAAGACTATAAAGCTTCTTGCCTTTAATTTTTTATTGATAATGAAATCTTACTGCATCATTTAGTGACAGAACTACAGGACCGAGAGTACTTAAGAATGTTCTTAATCGTATTGTTGCTCGGTTTAAGCTCTGTCTGGTCTAGTTGGTTTTTTAAGTCTAGCAGGCTAAAGAAATCATCTTGCAATGTCTCTTCAGAGATCATTTCTCTGTCTAAGTCGTTCAGATCTGTTTCCTCTAATTCTTTGTAGAGGTGTTTAATTAGTAGATCCAGGTGTTGTTTTTGTTTTGTTGATGGCATGGGGTTCTGAGCTTTGATTCATCATCTTGCGCAAGTTGATTAGCGCATATCTCATTCTTCCCAAAGCAGTGTTGATGCTTACATCAGTAGATTCAGCAATTTCCTGAAAGCTCATCTGCATGTAGTGACGCATCACTAGCACCTCTCTTTGGGCTTCAGGTAGTTTCTTCACAAGCTCTCTAATTGTAGCATGAGTTTCGTGCTTGATCTTGATGTCCTCAATAGAGTCTTCTGAAAATTCCAGTGTATTGAAAACGTTGCTTCCATCTTCCATAATAATGGTTGGGTAACGTTTCTGCTTTCTGAAATAGTCTATCGCCATATTGTGGGCAATTCTGGAAATCCAAGGAAGAAACTTACCTTCTTCATTGTATCTTCCTGACTTAATCGTATTGATTGCTTTAATGAAAGTGTCTTGAAGAAGATCTTCAGCGACATAAGTATCTTTAACGATCAGATAGATGCTTGTGAATAACTTATTCTTATGTCTTTTTAATAAGGTTTCAAAAGCAGCTTCATTCCCGTTTTTATACTGGTTAATCAATTCGCAATCACTGATTTTGTACTTTTTCATGGTCAGATACATTAAGTTAACGATGCAGTAATAATGGTATTGTTGTTTTAGTCTTTTAATTCTTTGGTTTTACCCTAAAAAGCCAAATTTTAACATTTGAGAGAGAGGCTTTTGTACAAGTGCTGTGGGTATCCATTGTTTTCGTTTTTTCTCCTTTGTAAATCTTTGTAAAAGGCGCTCTAAATCAAAATTTTCTAAATTTCTTGGTCTAATAATTAAGGAAGTTGACCGATGAATCTTGCTAGTTTATCTAAAACGCTGTTTTTCCATCTGTCAACATAGTGTACAATGGTAGTCGGAAATGGCTGATATATAACTATTTCACTCCAAACTGGAATTTTTCAAAGAGTATGATCGGTGTTGACTAACAAATGATTAGTATTAGAAAAGTGCAATTATGGTGGTGAGGTTATACTGTAATATTTAATTATGAATTATTCTTCATGTGTTTGTGTGTACTTATCATATAATTAATAATTTCTTTAACAGCATTTTTTTATTCTATAAATGGGAGAATATGATGTAGTATGCTTGGTGGTAGAGTTTGTGGGTGTAATTAGGAAAGTCAATATTTGTATGCTTGTAGTACATAACTGCTGATAGGGTATTTGATTAAGAGGAAAAATTGAATTATTGAAATATGTTGGATGATGAGTATTATATGGGTGTAGCTCTTAGAGAAGCGCACAAAGCTGCCGAAGAAGGAGAGATTCCTGTAGGGGCGGTAGTCGTATGTAAAGGAAAAATAATAGGGAAAGGGTATAATCAGACGATTCGTCTAAATGATGCAACTGCTCATGCAGAGATGGTGGCAATCACCAGTGCTTCTGAGCATTTAGGCTCCCGGTATCTATCAGATTGTACATTATATGTTACGTTAGAGCCTTGCGTTATGTGTTCTGGAGCGACGTTCTGGTCACAGTTGGGTCGTTTGGTTTATGGAGCCAAAGATGATAAAAGAGGATATAGTAGGTTAAGCCCTTCTGTACTTCACCCTAAAACGGAAATTTTAACAGGTGTATTAGAAGAGGAGTGTAGCGAATTAATCTTAAAGTTTTTCAATAAGCTGCGAAAA
The DNA here is from genome assembly GCF_036880985.1 of Limibacter armeniacum. Lineage (NCBI taxonomy): Bacteria > Pseudomonadati > Bacteroidota > Cytophagia > Cytophagales > Flammeovirgaceae > Limibacter > Limibacter armeniacum. The sequence goes on along the minus strand of NZ_JBAJNO010000009.1, from coordinate 2,211,232 downwards.
GACTGATAGAGTATCAGCTTTTATGTCAGAGATGGAAGACAAACATTTCCTTTCTTTTGAGATAGCTGTTGGTCTTTTAACAAAGCCTTATAAAGTATCGGAAAGTAGATGAGATAAATTGAAGAGATGTTAAAGTAGAATGTAGCCAAATAACTCCTATTTAGAGTTATTTGGCATTTTCAGTCAATTGACTGGCTATGTTTTGAATCTCATCAGATGGGAAAATGTGAGTTCCTAATGTGGCTTCAATTGATTTAAGAAGCATTACTTTGGCAACGTTAAAGGCTTTTATTCCTTTATACCTTTTAGGAATAACAGGACTGAGTATACTATTGAGAAGTTTACCAATATCTTCTCCGATTCGTAGCTCTTCACGGTCACCTAGTAATAATGACGGTCTAAAAATATGTAAAGCATCGAATCCGATATCAGAAAGGTTCTCTTCAATTTTTCCTTTTACCTGATTATAATAGAAGAATGACTCAGGGTCTGCTCCCATTGCTGAGATTACAGAAAAGACTTTTACATCATGTTGTTTGGCCCAGTTAGCGAAAGCTTCAACATACTTGTAGTCTACTTTGTAGAAGGCTTCTTTGGATCCTGCTTTTTTCATGGTTGTACCTAAACAACAGAATGCAATATCAGGAGTAACACTTAGTTCTAAGTCAGAGATGTTATCTAGGTTGGTAACTAGCTCTTGTAGTTTTTCATGTTTTTGCCCTGACATTCTTCTTCCCACTGAAATTACTGTACTGTATTGGTCAGAGTCTAGAAGTTGCTTGAGCAGTGACGAACCTACCAAGCCGGTGGTGCCGATTATGATTGCTGTCTTCATTTTTGTAGTAGATGAAGTCAATTTGTTTAGAACTTTATTCTAACAAAATAAGAGACTTGTGCTATTTTATAAAGAAACCGGCCGGAGTCTTGTTTGAAACCGGCCGATACTGATTAGCTGATGGATTGTAAGTCTTGTAGTTTTTTGTAGACTCCATCGTCGTGTTGCATCAGTGCATTGTGAGTACCACGTTCTACAACTCCACCATCTTTAATAACTATGATCTCATCAGCATCTTGAATAGTACTTAGTCTATGTGCAATTACCAATGAGGTGCGATTTTTCATCAGATGTGTAATGGCATCTTGTACCAGTTTTTCAGATTCAGTATCCAAAGCTGACGTTGCTTCATCTAAAATAAGAATTGGAGGGTTCTTAAATACGGCTCTAGCAATACTAAGGCGCTGACGTTGTCCTCCTGAAAGTTTAGTGCCTCTTTCGCCAATTACAGTATTGTACCCATCTTCTGATTTTTCGATGAACTCATGAGCATTGGCAATTTTGGCAGCTTGCATCACATTATCTTTTGAAGCATTATTAGCTCCAAATGCTATATTATTGAAGATGCTGTCGTGGAAAAGAATCGATTCCTGTGTCACCACTCCCATGACACGTCTTAGTGAGTCAAGTGAGTATTCTTTTATATTGACACCGTCAATTAGAATTTCACCTTCCGTAACATCATAGAATCTCGGAATCAGATCGGCGATAGTTGATTTACCTCCTCCAGAAGGCCCTACAAGGGCAACCGTTTTACCTTTTTCAATAGATAGGTTGATACCTTTTAGGACTTTATTATCTCCATATGCGAAGTGTACATTTTTGAATTCAATTGAACCTTTGAATTCTGTTAGTTCTTTCAATGGTTCAGAATCCTTGATAGCAGGTTCAACTTCCATGAATTCCAATAGTCTTTCACCAGCTGCTAAGCCTCTTTGAATTACCCCGATAGTATTGGAAATAGCCTTTGCAGGGTTCAATACCTGAGTAAAGAGTACAATATAACCAATGAACTGACTAGCCTCAAGAGGAGCTGAGCTACTTTCATCTAGCACAAGTTTTCCTCCATAATAAAGAAGAACGGCAACAAAAGTAACCCCCATCACTTCTGAAAATGGAGAAGCTAGTTCCCTACGGTTAGCCTCTTTTGTGAATGAGTTCATATACTTGTCGTTTTCTTCTTGGTATTTGCCGTTTACAAACCCTTCTGCATTAAAGGCTTTTATAACCCTCATGCCACCAATTGTTTCATCTAAAATACTAACCAAAGAGGAAGAAATACTTTGGACATCTTTAGAATGCTTTTTAAGTTTTTTGGCAATAAACGAAATACCTCCACCTGATACAGGAATAAGTGCCAGCGTGAAAAGTGTTAGCTGAGGAGACATACTAAATAGTGCCCAAAAGAACACAATTAGGTTGATAGGCTCACGGACAAATGTTGTTAAAGACTGTGTGATAGAAGCTTCTACAGCAAAAATGTCGTTAGTAGACCTTGATACAATATCTCCACGTCTTTGGTTGTTGAAAAAGCCTATATCCAGAGACAGTACTTTATCATACATCGCTTGACGGATATTGGCGATGGTTTTGCCCTTTAGGCGTTCAGCCATACGGCGCGCCATGTAACGGAAAATATTAGCGAAAATGGAAGCGGAAATAGTAATAGAACATAGAGCTAAAAGTGCTGTAAGAGGTCCTTGTTGCTCTATAATCCTTCCGAATTCCTGATATCCATAATTTTTGATGAAGGATGTTGATAACTCAAAATCATCTAGTGTTAGAGGGTGTGCAGGAATTGTAGAGCTGTCAATATTTCCGAAAAGTATATCTAACAAAGGCATTAGCATAGCGAAGTTCGCTAGACTGAAAATACTTGCCAAGGTTGTTAGAATTAAATATGGTGCTATAAAGCCTCCGAGTGGCTTTGCAAAGTCTATTAGTCTAAGATATGTCTTCATTGTCCTTCTTTATCTTTCATAGCCCACCTCAGAAAGGTGTTATCCCACTCAGTATACCTAATTGAGACGTTTATTGATTTGGAGGGCGCAAATTACGACATATTCAAGATTAAATAATAGAAAACCGATGTTATATTTCATGTAACTGTCAGAATCTAAGGATAGAAAACTAAAAAAATGGTTAGCTTTGCGTGGATTTCTGTTTTGTAATAAAGCAAGATATAATTGATTGATTCACAGTTTTAGGTAATGATTGCTGTGAATTTTCCGATACAAGGAGATACAAATAAGTATCCTATTATTATGATATAATAAGAATCTAAGTTAGACATGTTCTTTTGTGAATGTAGGATAGCTTGAGGAAAGAAATATTAAAGACATACTCTAAGACATCTTTGGTGATGAAAATCAGTGGATTTACATTTTTAAAAAATACAACAAAACTATACTATCCTGTAAAAGAATCTATATTATCGATATTGGATATCGTGGATGAGTTTGTGATAGCTGTTGGGGATAATGACCCTGATGATAATACTTTGGGAATGCTCGAAAGTATTGGCTCTGATAAGATCAGAGTCATTAATACTGTTTGGGATCTTGATAAATACCCTAATGGAACAGTTTACGCTCAGCAGACGGATATTGCTATGAAAGCATGTACAGGTGATTGGCTTTTTTATATTCAAGGTGACGAAGCTGTACACGAGAAAGATCATCAAAAAATTCTTGATGCTTGTAGCAAATATGTTGATGATCCTGATGTTGAAGGCTTACTTTTCCGTTATATGCATTTTTATGGTGATTATGAACACTACTTTAGAAATCATTGCTGGTACCCAAATGAAATCAGAATTGTTCGTAACCTACCAGATGTTCATTCATTTAGAGATGCACAATCGTTTAGGAAAATTCCGAATTTTGACGGTGTAAGTTACCATTCTAAAGAAGGAGCTGAGAAGTTAAAGGTAGTCGAGATTGACGCTGATATCTATCATTATGGATGGGTACGACCTCCAGAACTTATGACCCAAAAGACAAGACACATTAATACAAATTATAAAGGGAAAGGGTTTAATGCGGATGACTATGAGGAATTCAGACATGCCTATGATTATGGCCGTTTGGATCGTGCGAAAGTATTCAAAGGAAGTCACCCTGCTTTAATGCAAGACAAAATTAAACAGCTTGATTGGAAAGATAAATTACGTTTTTCAGGCCCTACAGCAATTAACCGTGACTTAAAAAAGCATGAAAAACTAAAGTATAGAATACTTTCTTTTCTTGAAGAGAAATTCTTGGGAGGAAGGCTGATTGGTGGTTACAAAAACTATAAACTGATAAAAAAATAGGAGTACAACAATGTATTTGTTACTGGCTAAGAAAAATATAACTATCTGAAATACCTTGATATGCAAAAGTTAACAGCAATCATTCCTACAGGAAATGAGGAGCACAACATAGAGGCAGTACTGGAATCAGTATCGTTTGCAGATGAAGTGATTGTAGTGGATTCTTATAGTACTGATCGTACAGTAGAATTAGCAAGCAAACATACAAATTGCATCTTGATGAGAGAGTTTGATTATCCTTCATCTCAAAAAAACTGGGCAATTCCTCAGGCATCAAATGAGTGGATATTGTTGGTAGATGCTGATGAACGTATTACACCAGAGTTGAAAGCAGAGATACAAGGGATTTTAGCTTCAGACCCAAAAGAAGATGGATTTTGGATTTATAGACAGAATCACTTTATGGGACAAGAAGTAAACTATAGTGGTTGGCAGAATGATAAAGTGGTAAGGTTATTTCGAAAAAGTACTTGTCGTTATGAAGACAAACGAGTGCATGAGGAGATTGAGGTAAAAGATCGTAAGATAGGAGAGTTAAAGCATAAAATGCTTCATTATACTTATGTGAGCCTTGATCATTACATTAGTAAACTGAATCAGTATGCCAAGTGGCAAGCTGTGGACTATCAGAATAAAGTCCATAAGGTGAATTTTTCCCATTTGATGCTTAAGCCAACTTTTCGTTTTTTTAAGCACTTTTTTATACAGAAAGGCTATAGAGATGGTGTAGTTGGTTTCATTATTTCTTACCTCCAGTCTTATGCAGTAGCTAGTCGTTACATCAGACTGTGGCTTCTTCAGCAGGAAGGAAAATAACCTTCTGCTATTTTTATTCTTTCTAAATTAGATTCTAATAGCGTTATCTCTTTTAATTGAAGGGATAACGTTATTGTCCTACCCGTAAGCTTTTTCTAAATTTGCAGGATATTTCATAAGAGCTGGTTAGCTGATATTATGGTTGCTAGACTTAAGTAATTGTAATACAGTTGGCTGTTGTTAAACATATGTTTGTGGAACTGGGTTGAGACTGAAAATCTTAACTTCTGTCAAAAACTCTGATAAGATGAGTGAATTAATCAAGGATATCAGCCTTGTAAAGGATGAGAAAAAGGATGTAGATGCTTGTGGCGTAAGAGTATCTGAAAACACTGCCGAGCAAGGGCAGCGCAAGTTGTACATCGAAAGCTATGGATGTCAGATGAATTTTTCTGACTCTGAAATTGTCGCTTCCGTTATGAAGGAGGCAAACTTCGGTACTACTTCCAATGTGGAAGATGCTGATTTGGTATTCTTGAATACCTGTTCTATCCGTGATAAGGCGGAGCAAACAGTACGAAAGAGACTGAAGTATTTCAATGCGGTAAAAGATAAGCGCCCAGGTATGGTAATCGGCGTTTTGGGTTGTATGGCAGAACGCTTGAAAGAACAGCTGCTTGAAGAAGAAAAGATTGTAGATATTGTAGCCGGGCCAGATGCTTACCGTGACCTTCCAAAGTTGGTACAGGAAGTAGATGGTGGAGAGAAAGGCGTAAACGTATTCTTGTCAAGAGAAGAAACATATGCAGATATTAGCCCAGTTAGGTTAAATTCTAACGGTATTACAGCATTTATCTCAATTATGAGAGGTTGTGATAACATGTGTTCATTCTGTGTGGTACCATTTACAAGAGGTCGTGAGCGTAGCCGTGATCCACATTCGATTGTAGCAGAAGCAAAGGAGTTGTTTGATAAAGGTTACAAGGAAGTGACATTGCTTGGGCAGAATGTAGACTCTTACAAATGGGCAGAAGAGCAAAATAATAAGGCTAGGCTAGAGAAAATAGAGAAGAAAGGCGATGAAGTCGAGATTGTAAACTTTGCGAACTTGCTTGAAATGGTAGCTCAAGTTTCTCCTGATTTACGTGTTCGTTTCTCTACATCTCATCCTAAGGATATGACTGACGAGGTGTTGCATGTAATGGCTAAATATGAGAATATCTGTAAGTATATTCACTTGCCTGCTCAGTCAGGAAATAGTCGTGTTTTAGATATAATGAACCGTACTTACGACCGTGAGTGGTACATTGGTCGTGTTGATGCAATTCGAAGAATATTAGGGGAGGACTGTGGCATTTCTTCTGATATGATTGCAGGTTTCTGTACTGAAACAGAAGAGGAGCACCAAGATACATTGACACTGATGGATTATGTAAAGTATGATTTCAGTTATATGTTCTACTACTCAGAACGTCCAGGAACCTTGGCTGCCAAGAAGTTCGAGGATGACATTGCTTTGGATGTGAAAAAGCGCCGCCTGAGCGAAATTATTAACAAACAGAATGAATATTCTCTTGAACGTAACCAAAGAGATATTGGTAAGACGTTTAAAGTATTGATTGAGGGATATTCAAAACGTTCAGATGAGCACTTGCAAGGTAGAAATACAGCCAACAAAGTGGTGGTATTCCCTAAAAAGCACTATAAGCCAGGAGAGTATGCGGAAGTGAAAGTACATGATTGTACTTCGGCAACCTTGCTTGGAGAGGCATTATAATTTTTTTAGAACAAGAGGCTATCAGATAAAATATCTGATAGCCTTTTTAGTTACTGAACAGTTGAAAGTGAATTACGTCATCAAAGAATAGATGGATTATTTTTTTACCAATCTCCGTTTTAGCGTAATCTGTCGCATTTTTTTGCTTAAAAGTAACTGGTGTTATTCTTTGAGCTTAGTAAGATTTGGTTTTTGTCATCTGTTGGCAAAGACAAGTGTATTCTACAAATTAAGCCGTTGAATGCGGTTTGAAATCAAAGAATGGATATGATTGCCTTAACAGTTTGAGTGAAAATTACGTTGCTAATGTATGGAGTTTGTCTCTCTACATTGGCTGAAAGAATCTACTCTAACATTAAATTTTTTTAAATAAAATGAATAGTTACAGGTTCTCCATTGTTATCAGTGGGGATTCCTATATCCAACACTCAAAAACTAGCTGAACAATTATGAAAAATTACTTTTCACTATTCTATTTTCTTGTAATAGCTTTTTTAATAGCAGCCTGTTCTGACTCAGATGGGGAAGAAGTTACTGTGGATACTGAAGCTTTGGGGAAAGATGGAGTAAGTAATTCTGAAATTCCTGCTATTAACTTATTAGTAGATGATGTAATGCATTCACTGTACCTGTGGGCGGATGAAACACCTACTCTAAGTAATGAAAAATTAGCAAGCTATGAAAATCCACAAGATCTTGTTGATGCTTTTAAAAGTGAAGAAGATCGGTTTAGTTTTATTATCCAATCTGAGCCAGATAATGCCCGTATTGCTAGTAGTAAAGATGTAGGGACAGGTATTATTTGGGGGGTAAGTAGTGGTCGCATTTATGTTGTTCATGTATTAAAAGGCTCTCCAGCTGATTTGGCTGGTGTTACACGTGGTGATGTTATTAGTGAAATAGATGGAGCCACTGCCAGTTTGAATACAGCATTGGCACTTAGTGAAAGGGTATTAAGGTCTTTTGACTTGAAATTGACAAACCTTAGTGGAGGAGATGAAAGATCGGTGTCAGTGGCTTCAGAAATACTGGATGTAGAGTATGTGAGTGAGCATCAGGTGATAAGTTGGAACGGAAATAAAATAGGTTATTTGTTGTTTGATGCATATGAAGAAGCTTCAATTTCTGCTTTAAATGATGCTTTTTCAGAGTTCAAGCAAGAAAATGTAAGGTATTTGGTACTTGATCTTCGGTATAATGGAGGGGGGAGTGTAAGTGTAGCAAGACATTTGGCTAGCTTGATTTATGGAAAAGGGACTACTGATGATATACTGTTAAGAGAAATTTTTAATGAAGAATACTCTTCAGAAAATGCAGTAGTTACTTTTAGTCCTCAGACTCAGTTAGGTTTGGATTTGGATAAATTGTATGTCATCACAGGTGGTGGGACAGCATCAGCTAGTGAGCTGACCATTCATAACCTTCGCCCTTATATGGATGTTATTACTGTTGGTCAGACAACATATGGGAAAAACGTAGGATCTATTTTAATTCAGGAAGAAGGATATGACTTTTTCCCTATCTCTTTTAGAGTGACTGATGTGAATGGAGATGGAGATTATGGTGATGGGATTGCACCAGATATTAGTGATGCGAGAGATTGGATAGACGTTCCCTTGGGAAGTGTTAGCGAATCAAGGTTACGAGCCGCTTTAGAAGACATCAGTCCAAACTCAGCAGCTAGAGTAGCTGAGGAGAAACATCAATCAGTGGATGTGCCTGTAGTAGGAACACAGTCCTTGATAGATTATAACTTGAAAGTAAACTTAACAGAATAACAATACGAAAACCTTTGGAGGAACAGCCTTCAAAGGTTTTTTTTGTATAAATAAAAGTTTAAACATTATTGATTGATATTGAAGGTGTTTGTACAAAAGTACGAATACTTTTACTGATAGAGTTGTCATTAATCAACAGAAAAATTTATAGCTTTATCATTACGAGGGAAATTACATGGTATATACCCTCAAATCCTTGAGGGATGAAATAATGTTAATAACCCAAGTATTTTAATCAATGTTGAGAATAGCATCAGGGAAAGTAACCTGCTTTTTCATATTCATTTTTTTACTGCAAGCTTTTAATGGAATTGGACAACTATCCAAGGTAGATAGTCTATCAATGCTGTTAAAACAGCAGGACCTTACGGGAACGGAGAGGTATAAGATTCTGGCAGACTTATCATATACGCTGTGTCGCAGTGACATCAAATTGGCAAGAAGGTATGCATATGAGGCGAAAAATGTAGCCAAGCAGCTAAAAAGTGATCAGCTGTATGGACGAGCGCTTTCGCTTGTAGGACTGACTTATAAAGCAGAGGGTGCATATGAAAAGGCCCTTTTGAATTATAGACAGGCATATGATTTAGAAACAGAGCCAATTAATAGAGGGAATATCTTAGGCAGAATAGGAAGTATTTATAGCCATTTGGCTAAGTATGATTCAGCATTTCATTATTACAATGCAGCATTAGCAATACGTCAAGAAATAGGGGATGAAGAAGGGGTGTCTTTTTCATATAATAACTTAGGGACATTGTATGAGCGAAAAGGTGAATACAAGAAAGCCATTGAGTATTATTTCAAGGATTTACGCCTTTCTGAAAAGCTAGGTGTGAGCGATCAGGACCGAGGGGTGACGCTGTATAATATTGGGTTAGTTTATTCTACATTAGAAGACCATAAACTTTCACTCAAGTACCTGAATCAGTCCCTGGAGTTGCGAAAGAAAGTAGGTGATAAAAAAGGAATGGCAGTAACGCTAAGTGCATTGGGTGATCTGTACCTGAATATAGAAAACTATAGCCTTAGCTTTGATCATTATACGGAAGCCTTACAGCTATGCAGAGATTTAGGAGATGTGAGAAGAGAGGCTGAAGTACTGGCAGATTTAGGTTATTGGCATCATAAGAGAAAGATTTATCAGAAAGCAACAGAGCTATTTAGGGAAGCACTTGCGCTGTATCAGCAGATAAATGACAAACGAGGGTTATTGGAGTGCTACAAAAGCTTGTCGGAAACTCTTTACAAGCAAAAGGATTATGTAGCGGCTAGTAAGCTTGTATCAAAAGCTTACCCTTTAGCTGAAGAAATGGGAGCGAAAAGTGTCATTTTGGAACTGATGGAGTTGGAAAACAAAGTGGTACTGTCTTCAGTGAATCAATTTAAAGCGCTAGAGCAGGTTCAGCGATTTTTAAACCTTAAAGATTCCATCTATAACTTAGAGAAGGCAAAACAAATCGCAGAACTGCAGGCTGAGTATGATTTGTCAAATACGGAAAAGGAAAATGCTTTGCTTCGAAAAGAGCAAGACTTACAACAAATAAGATTAAAGCAGGAGCATAATGCTACCTTAACTTTTGGAGGAATCTCATTTATTCTGACACTTTTGGCCATATTTTTCTATCGACAAAGAAGGTATGGGCTGAAAGTGAACAAAGTTCTACAGACGAAAAATAAGGAGCTGAAGGAGAGGGAAACTGAGTTGATTGAACATTCAGAAGAGCTAAGTCAAGTTAATGAGGAGTTATTGGCAAGTAATAATGCTTTGCAAGAGGCATATGGAAGAATTGAGTTGAAAAATGAGCAGATCACTCAAAGTATCAACTATGCATGCCGGATACAGGAAGCACTTTTCCCTACTAAGGAAGATATCAACCAAAACTTTAAAGGAAGTTTTGTTTACTTCAAGCCATTGGACCTGATTAGTGGAGATTTCTATTGGCTGTTGAATTTTGAAGGGTTAGTTTTTTGGGCGGCTGTTGATTGTACAGGACATGGGGTTCCTGGTGCGTTAATGAGCATGTTGGCAAGTAGTGGGCTAGATGATATTGTGAGAAATGATAGGGTCACTGATCCTGCCCGAATATTGGAGTACCTTCATTTACGGATAGTTGATACACTGAAACAACAGCAAGGTTATAACAATGATGGAATGGACGTGTCATTGTGTGTGTATGATCCTGTTAGTAAAAAGTTGAGTTTTTCAGGTGCTAGACATTCAATTTGTTATATCCAGAATGGAGAGTTGAATATGATTAAGGGAGTGAAGCGTTCGATTGGAGGAGAAATGTTTCATAAACCATTCAAGAGCCATGAGATCAGTATCAAAGTGCCAACACAAGTTTACCTTTATTCTGATGGATATAAAGACCAGTTTGGTGGACCGAAGAATAAACGTTTTATGGCTCATCGTTTCCGTAACTTATTAGAAGAAATTCATCATCATGATATGGGAAAGCAATATGAGTTGTTGGATAGGAATTTTTATGGTTGGATGAACGAAAGTCGTACAACACAGGTTGATGATGTATTGGTTTGGGGAGTGCTAATTGATTAATAAAATGGGAGATGGATTTCTTTCTATAGTTTTAATTCCTATCTTTGCACCCGCAAATTTTGTTAAACAAACAATATAGGCTGCGGATATATTGAATGTCTGACTTTGCTTAATCATCCAATCGGGATGATTATCATATGGGTCAGAACAATAAACCTCACAGTTTATTTGTAAATTATTTGTAGTTAATACTATGGAAAACAAAGAATATTTAAGCGTAGAGTACAAAAAAGCAATCTTCGAACAGTACAGCAAAGGTGGAGCAACTGATACAGGTTCACCTGAAGCACAGGTTGCACTTTTCACTAAAAGAATCAGCCACCTGACTGAGCACCTGAAGAAAAACAAAAAAGACAACGCGTCTCGTTTGGGTCTTCTTAAATTGGTAGGTAAAAGAAGAAAATTGCTTAGCTACTTGGCTAAAAAGGATATCAACAGATACAGAGCAATCATCAAAGAACTTGGTATCAGAAAATAATGTGTTTTCAAAAAACACATATTTTTCTAGAGCTAAGGTTGATTCTGACCATCTGAAAAATATACAGGGACCCCTTCTTGAAAAGGGTCCCTTTTTGCGTATAAGTATGCGTATCCAGTATTAAAAGCTGATTTTTTTAACAGATGCATATAGAAAAGGATAGCAAGATTTTACAAAAATGAAGCTACCTTAAGTTATTGGAGCACAAGAATGTGTTCAAAATGTGATAAAAAATACAATTAAGCGGACAATAGTTGGTGAAAATTTGTATTTTTCATGGTTGAAAGAAGAAAGAGATAAAAAAGCGGAAAAAAAAATTAAGCAAGCGGTTATTCTATGTGCAAAATAGAGGCACAACCCTACCTTGGGCTGCGGCATTATTCCTTAGCCAGCCATAGAGATAGAGAAATCAATAAGCAGTCAAGATCAACCTCTCATATTCGCCTCGCAGAATTTTCGCTGAATTAAGCTGTAACAAAAAGAAGTTCACATACGATGTTCGAAAACGTAATTAACAAAACTATTGCCCTCCCTGACGGAAGAGAGATTTCAATCGAATCAGGCAAGATGGCAAGACAAGCAGATGGTGCTGTTGTATTGAGAATGGGCAATACAATGCTTTTGGCTACTGTAGTGTCAAGCACAGATTTGAGAGAAGGAATCGATTTCTTCCCTTTATCAGTAGACTACCAAGAAAAATTTGCTTCTGCTGGTAAAATCCCTGGAGGATTCCTGAAGAGAGAAGGCAGATTAAGTGACAGGGAAATCTTGATTTCAAGATTGGTAGACCGTGCGCTTAGACCAATGTTCCCATCTGACTATCGTTACGAAACACAAGTAAATATTTCCTTGATTTCTGCAGATCAGGAAGCTCAACCAGACGCATTGGTAGCGTTGGCAGCTTCTTGTGCTTTAGCAGTATCAGATATTCCTTTCCCAACACCAATTTCAGAAGTTAGAGTAATCCTAACTAAGGATGGTGAATATGTAGTAAACCCAACACCAGCACAAATAGAAGCTTGTGATCTTGATTTGATCGTAGCAGCTTCTGAGGAGAATATCCTGATGGTGGAAGGTGAGATGAATGAAGTGTCGGAAGATGTTATGCTGGAAGCAATGAAAGTTGCTCATGATGCAATCAAAGTACAGTGTCAAGCTCAAGCCGAACTGACTGAGATGGCTGGCAAAACAGAAAAAAGAGAATACGACAAGGGACCTGAAAACGAAGAGCTAGAGAAAGAGATTTTTGATAAAGTATATGACAAGCTTTATGCTGTAGCTAAAGCTTCTATCAAAAATAAATCAGAACGTAAAGAAGCGTTCTCAGCTATAAAGCAAGAGTATTTGGACGCACTTCCAGAAGATGATGAAACAATTGATCTCTTCTTGGTGAAAAAATACCTGAATGCAGCAGAAAAGAAAGCAGCAAGAAACTTGGTGTTGGATGAAAAAGTTCGATTGGATGGTCGTCAGCTGACAGAAATTCGTCCAATTGAATGTGAGGTAGATTATTTGCCTTCAGCACACGGTTCTGCATTGTTTACAAGAGGTGAAACTCAATCACTGACAACTGTAACAATGGGTACTAAGTTGGACGAGCAGATGATCGATGGTGCTATGTTCCAAGGTACAAGCCGCTTTATTTTGCATTACAACTTCCCTGGTTTCTCTACTGGTGAGGTTAAGCCTAACAGAGGTCCTGGTAGACGTGAAGTAGGTCATGGTAACTTGGCATTGAGAGCACTTTCAATGGTAATGCCTCCTGAAAATGAAAACCCTTACACTGTACGTGTAGTGTCAGATATTCTGGAATCGAACGGGTCATCATCAATGGCAACGGTTTGTGCAGGTTCTTTGGCGCTGATGGATGCAGGTGTGAAACTTAAATCGACAGTATCAGGTATTGCGATGGGTATGATTTCAGACCCTGAAACTGGTAAGTATGCGATACTTTCTGATATTTTGGGTGATGAGGATCACTTGGGAGATATGGACTTCAAGGTAACAGGTACTGAAAAAGGTATCACTGCTTGCCAGATGGATATTAAAGTGGATGGTTTGTCATACGAAGTACTGAAATCAGCTTTGGCTCAGGCTAATGAGGGTAGGTCTCATATCCGTGGCAAGATGGAGGCTGTAATTAAGGAAGCTCGTCCTGACTTGAAACCTCATGCTCCACGTTCTGTGACAATCGAGATTGAGCAGGATATGATTGGTGCTGTGATCGGACCAGGTGGTAAGATTGTACAGGAAATCCAGAAGGAAACAAATACAACGGTTGTTATCGAGGAAGTTGAAGGTAAAGGTCTTGTAAATATCTTTGCTGTCAATGGAGACGATATGAAAGCAGCAGTTGAACGTGTAAAAGCAATCATTGCAGTACCAGAAATTGGTGAGGTATATGATGGAGTTGTAAAATCAATTCAGCCATTTGGAGCCTTCGTTGAATTCATGAAAGGTAAAGATGGTTTGCTTCATATCTCAGAGATTTCTTGGGAAAGAATCGAGACTATGGATGGTGTCATGGAAGTAGGAGAAGAAGTGAAAGTGAAGCTGATTGACATCGATAAGAAGACAGGAAAGTATAGACTTTCTAGAAAAGAACTGCTAGCTAAACCAGAAGGCTATCAGGAACGTAAAAAGGAAAGAAACGATAGAGGTGATCGTAGAGGTGGTGGAGATAGAGGTGGTAAGAAGAGATTCTAAATCACACTATTGAACATTATAGATAAACTAGGTGTTGTAATTCAAAGAAGTGGTATTACAATACCTAGTTTTCCTCTTGTCCAATCTTTTTATAATTGATTGTGAACTAATAAACCTACATATTCGTTATCATAAGGCATTTGTCTGAAAAAATAAAAGTCACCAACTGATGAGACAACTCAAGATTAGTAAGCAAATTACAAACAGGGAGTCGCAATCACTGGATAAGTATCTCCAGGAGATTGGTAAAGTCGACCTGTTAACTCCTGATGAAGAAGTAGAGTTGGCAAAGCGTATCAGGGAGGGAGATCAGCTAGCTTTGGAAAAGCTAACGAAAGCTAACCTCCGCTTCGTCGTTTCTGTAGCAAAACAGTACCAGAACCAAGGGCTCTCTTTGGGTGACTTAATCAATGAAGGAAACCTAGGATTGATTAAGGCGGCACAACGTTTTGACGAAACCCGTGGTTTCAAATTTATTTCTTATGCAGTTTGGTGGATTAGACAGTCTATCTTGCAAGCATTGGCTGAACAGTCAAGAATTGTTAGGCTTCCACTGAACAGAGTTGGTTCTTTGAACAAAATTTCAAAAACTTTCTCTGAATTAGAGCAGAAATACGAACGTGAGCCATCTCCAGATGAATTGGCTGAAGTATTGGATGTGACAACTAATGAAGTTGTTGATACCATGAAAATTTCAGGTCGTCATGTTTCCATGGATGCACCATTCGTACAAGGTGAAGAAAATAACCTGTATGATGTGTTGGAAAATGACACTGAAGAGAAGCCAGACGCAGAGTTAATGAATGACTCACTCCGAAGAGAAGTACAACGTGCACTTTCAACTTTGACAAAAAGAGAGGCAGATGTAATTACACTTTACTTTGGATTGAATGGAGAGCATTCAATGACTTTAGAAGAAATTGGAGAGAAATTTAACCTGACACGAGAGCGTGTTCGACAAATTAAGGAAAAAGCAATTCGCCGATTGAGACATACTTCAAGAAGTAAGGCGCTGAAACCTTATTTGGGCTAGATAAATAAAAAGGGTTGTCAATTTCAATTGACAACCCTTTTTATATAATTAACTAAATACCCTATTTTATCCTTTGGTAAGTGATAAAAGAGTAATCGTACGGATTTTTATCATCTTTACTGAAGTCAAACCTTGAAACTTCTTCCCAAACTTTTTCATCTATTTGTGGAAAGAAAGTATCTCCCTTAAACTCAGCCATAACATCAGTTACGTAAAGCGTATCAGCCAGATCAATGGCTTGTTCATATATTTGAGCGCCACCTATGATAAAAGCTTCTTTTTCGCCATTACTTTCTGCTATTTGGATAGCATCTTCTAATGACTGCGCTTTCACGCAACCCTGAGCAGGCTCATATTCATTATTTCTTGTAATAATAATATTCTCTCTATCGGGCAATTTTCTCTTGATGGACTCATGTGTCTTACGACCCATAATAATATGATGTCCAGAGGTACGCTTTTTAAAATGTGCCAAGTCAGCAGGAAGGTGCCAAACAAGCTTATTTTCCTTGCCTATGACATTTTTATGAACGGACTTGGCTACAATAATTGAGATTTCCATAATTGTGATAAGCCTTGAGTGAAAGGCATTAGTCAGTTTAGTATTAAAGCTTGCTTTGTTCGTAACCTGAATCAATAAGCAAATCAGGGTTTCTGGCTGCTTGAGTGGCTAGTTCATCACATCTTTCGTTTTCAGGAATACCAGCATGTCCTTTTACCCACTTGAGCGTAACGTTATGTTTGGGGTAGATATTAAGGAAGCGGCGCCAAAGATCCTCATTCTTCTTACCTTGAAACCCCTTCTTTAGCCATCCCCACAACCACTTTTTTTCTACAGTATTTACTACATATGAAGAATCTGAATAGATTGTTATGTCTTGTCCAGGATAAGTTAAGGTTTCCAATGCAACAATTACTGCTAACAGTTCCATCCTGTTATTAGTGGTTAACCTAAACCCTTCAGAAATTTCCTTGCGATAATTATTATGAGCAGGAGAGATGAGCACTACACCATAACCTCCAGGTCCAGGATTTCCAGTTGATGCTCCATCTGTATATGCAATAATCATAGGCAAGGTAAAATTATTTAAATGTTTAATGAAAACACAGCAAGCTACAATAGCTATTTCGTGCTTAATATTTGTTAGCCAATTTCTTAGGCTCTGTTTTGTTCTATTTTTCTAACCCGTCAAGACGGTGTTTATAAGATAAGTATGACTGTACAATATTTATTAGGTTTTAATTGGAGTACAGTAATATAATCTCTGACTACTAGTATAATCATGTTTCACTATTTCTTAGCATAGAAATAGTAAAAATAAGCTTTAGTAGAGACAATTGGATCACGTGTGTTTTACTTTCCTTAATTGGGTTATTTCTACACAAGAGAAATAAAATAATGGTTTTTATTTGAAGTGAAAACTCTTATCAAAAGAAAGATCAGTAGAAAGTGGATCTGCCATGAGGTACACTCCATATTGGAGCGTAAAAATAATAGAAATATTGCAACAACTTATATAATCTTTGAAGCAACTTTATGAAAAATCAAGATTTAATAAATATTTTCATTGTACTATTTTAATGTTACCTATTCAATAAAGATGAAATTGTAGTTGAAGGGGATATGTTTCAGTGTACAGATTAATATAGAGAGTGCAAATAGTGCGGAAAGTTGTGTATGAGATTAAGTTTATAAGTAACCATTTTTACTCCTTTATGTAACTTTAATTGCTTTTTTGTCTATTTCTCGATAAGTTATTTTTGGATGGAAAGTAATCATGCTTTTTGCCTAACTTTATACAAAATCAAGTAAGCCAATTTTTACAAACCTAATGGACTAGAGAAAAGTCTTTGATAAATCCTTTTATCTAAAGTAGTTTCAACGCTCAAAAATATAACTTACGTGAAGCGATTATATCTTTTTTTGATCATACTATTTTCCCTTTTTCAAGGGTATGATGCATATGCCCAATTCCCAGACTTACAGGAAGATGAAAACTATGAAAAAGAATGGGCGTTTGGTATTCTGATGAATACACATGGTGGGTTGATTGGTGGTGTGTCCGTTAGGCATGCTCGTAAATTATTCTTTACTCGCACCATCAAAGAGTCTTTAGGAGTCAATAGTGGTAAGGAAAAAGTAACTGTTTTGAAGGAAGGGTATTTGGAAAACCCCAACATGTATCACAGCTTTTCTTTTGAAATAATTAATATTAAACACCCTAAAGAGCAACGTATTCAAAGCCCACAAACAGGGAATTCTTATGTGCCGGCAAAGCGAAACTATCTTTTGGTGATTAGACCTCAATATGGAAGAGAGTTGATTCTTTTTAGAAAAGCTCGGGAACAAGGAGTCCAGATTAACTTTGTAGGAGCTGTAGGACCAGCAATTGGATTGGTAGCTCCTTACCTTATCAGATATCGGGATACGGATAGAAACCGTACGGTAGTAGAGCAATATGATAGTCAAATTCATACAAATACTCAGCGTATAGAAGGTACTGGAAGTTTTCTGGAGGCAATAGGTAAATCTAATGTACAGCTGGGGCTGGCACTGAAAGCATCTTTGACCTTCGAGTTTGGTATATCAAAGCGTAATATTTCTGGTGTTGAAGCTGGCGCAATGCTTGATGCCTTTACTAAGGAAATTGAAATTTTACAAGGGGCTGATAATAAAGCGATTTACCCATCTCTATTTTTGACATTTTTCTTTGGAAGCCGTAAATAATTACGAGAATAAAAGAATTGATATAGGCAGCTTATGGAGAAATAAGTTGCCTTTTTTGTTTAGAGAGCCACAATGAAGTTATAGAATCATTATAAAAAGGGGAGAAGTCATCGGAAAGATAGGATTAGTTTGTAATTTTGCAGCTGAAAACGAAGCTGTAAAGGTTGATGGCTTAAATGCATAACTGACTGATAAACATGTTTGATCAGTCTTCCTAATAAACAATTAAGGAGTTATTGGGTTTAAGAAGAGCACCTTAATGTTAGAAAAATTAATCCGATTCTGATGATAGAGTTACCTGTAATCTCGTCTGATAAGCCAGAAAGAAAGAAAAAGCCTAACTGGTTGAGGGTAAAACTTCCGGTAGGTAAAGAATATGCAAAAGTTAGAAAGCTTGTTGACGAGCACAAACTGCATACAATCTGTGAAAGTGGTAACTGCCCTAACATGGGGGAATGCTGGGGTGAAGGTACTGCTACATTTATGATATTGGGCAATGTTTGTACACGTGGCTGTTCTTTTTGTGCAGTAGCGACAGGACGCCCGAATGAATATGATACTGAAGAGCCACAGCGTGTTGCCGAAGCGATCAAATTGATGCAGGTAAAGCATGCAGTAATCACTTCTGTAAACAGAGATGAGCTGAAAGATCGTGGTGCTGAAATCTGGTACCAGACTGTAGTGGAAGTGAAAAAGGCTAGTCCGATCACCACAATTGAAACACTGATTCCAGATGTAAGGAATAACTGGGATGCACTTTACAGAATGATTGAAGGAGGACAAGAAGTTGTTTCTCATAACATGGAGACTGTAGAGCAGCTTTACCGCAAGGTTAGACCTCAAGCAAAGTATGCTAGAAGCCTTGAGCAAATCAAGAGAACAAAAGAGGCTGGTATGAGAACCAAGACAGGAGCAATGCTTGGCTTGGGAGAAACAGATGAGCAAGTATTCAAATTGATGGATGATCTGGCAGAAAATGGCTGTGATATCCTGACTCTTGGACAATACCTGCAACCAACCAAGATGCACCTTGAAGTAGAAGAGTTTGTTCATCCTGACAAATTTGACTTCTTCAGAGAGGAAGGCTTGAAAAGAGGACTTAAGTATGTTGAGTCGGGTCCATTGGTAAGGTCGTCTTATCACGCGGAAAGACATGTAAATGTTCCTATCTGATCCAACACTGAAGAATATTGATTGTGAAGGGCTTCTGCTGATAGTAGAGCCCTTTTTTTACGGAAGATTATTTATGGATAAAGAATATACAAAACAGCAGTTGGCGCTTAGGAATGGTGAAGACAGAGAGGAAATTTGGTGTGCATTTAAAGGTTTGATTTATGATGTAAGTAAGTCACGGTTATGGAGAAATGGAAAGCATTATGAACATTGGGCAGGACAGGATTTGACTGACGAGTTAGCAGGTGCACCTCATACTGAACATGTCTTTGAGAAATTTGATGTCGTTGGTAAGCTAAAGAACTAAAACGATGGATAAGAATATAAAAGCACATTTAGCATTATTGGGAGCTGCTGTTATTTATGGCGCTAATTACAATATAGCAAAAGGTGTTATGCCCGAATATATCTTGCCGTTCGGCTTCATTGTAATAAGAGTAATTGGAGGTGCACTTCTATTTTGGCTTTTACATAGTCTTACGGTTAAGGAGAAAGTGGTACGGTGGCAAGATTATCTTCATTTGGCAGCCTGTGCTGGGTTTGGGGTAGCAACCAATCAGATGCTATTTTTCAAAGGACTTTCAATGACAAGTCCAATCAATGCCTCAGTGATAATGACTAGTACACCAATCATTGTCTTGTTGGTATCTTCAGTCTTGATTAGGGAACGGATTACAATTAAAAAATTTATAGGGATTGGTTTAGGGCTGATAGGTGCATTATGGTTGATAGGTGGTGAAGGTTTGACCTTTAATTCCGAAACCGTAATTGGAGACCTGACTGTATTTGCCAATGCAGCTGCATACAGTATTTACTTAGTAATTGTAAAACCTTTGATGGCTCGCTACCATCCTTATACAATTACCAAGTGGATATTTCTTTTTGGGACTGTATATGTGTTGCCTTTTGGATTGGGAGAGTTCCAACAAATAGAATGGAGTACAATGCCTACTCTTATTATAATGGGAGTATTGTATGTAGTGATAGGTACAACCTTTTTGGCATATTTACTAAATGCAGTAGCCTTAAAGCATGTACAGCCTAGTATTGTTAGTTTTTATATCTATTTCCAACCACTGATAGCTACATTGATCGCAATCATAATTGGGAGTGAAGTACTTTCATTACAAAAAGTGCTATCAGCAATATTAGTATTTATAGGAGTATTTTTGGTGAGTAAAAAGTAGAAATACAAAAGTGTGGGTTTAGTAATTAACATTCACACTTTTCTCATCAGAAACTAATTCTCCACCTTTTATCCGAATGATACGTTGTGTCTTTTTGGCTAGCTCAAGGTCATGAGTAACCAATACCAATGTAGTGCCTTGCTCCTTATTAAGCTCAAAAAGCAAGTTTTCCACTTTTTCTCCAGTTGCTTCATCCAGATTGCCAGTAGGCTCATCTGCAAACAGGATTCGTGGTGTATTGGAAAAAGCCCTTGCTAGTGCAATACGTTGTTGTTCTCCTCCAGAGAGCTGTGTAGGGTAATGGCTAAATCGATCTTCTAAGCCTACTCGCTCCAAAAGTTCCATGGCTCTAGAGCGTATATTCTGCTCTTTTCTTAATTCCATAGGTACCATGACGTTTTCAAGAGCTGTTAGAGTAGGTAGTAATTGGAAATTCTGGAAGATAAAGCCTACATGTTCTCCTCTTACAGCGGCTCTTTCATCTTCACTCATGTCGTTAAGACACATTCTATTAAGCCAAACCTTACCTGTAGAGGCACTATCTAAACCTGCACAAAGTCCTAGCAATGTCGTTTTTCCACTTCCGGAAGGACCTACAATAGAACAGGTCTCTCCTTCTTCAATACCGAAAGAAATATTGTTAAGTACAGTAAGCTGATGGTCATTACTGTGATAATGTTTCGATAGGTTTTGCAGTTCGAGAATGTTTGTCATAGAGCCAACTATATTTTAAGAGGTTTTGCCAGATAAATTAAAGTATTCAGCTAATAGTGATGCTTCAATATAGAGAATATTAAAAGAAAAAATAGGATACAGTAGCGTATACAAATCAACAAGGAATACAAAAGCCTTTACTGGAAAGTAACCAGCAAAGGCTTTTATTCTACTAGATGTAAATAGTATTAGTGCTTACGCCTTATTGGGCATAGCCGCTTTCTTTGGCTTCAAGGTTTCATGCTCCTCGTGCTCATCAATCTTGTTTAAGCTCTTTGTTTTTCCAAACAGCTCCTCAGATTTCATATTGTAAGCGTGAGCAGCTTCTTCAGCTGTAGGGAAAAGTCCCAGGTCATAGCGGTCAGTACTTGTGTAAAGTACAGCCCTATAAGTATTCTTGCTTACTTGTACCACACCTCTGTAGCCAGTCTTGTTGTTGAAGTTTTTCTGGTTACGTCTCAACTCCGACATAGTAGCCCATTCAAGGTTTTTGACACGGCAGTCGAGTGCGTTTCCGTTTTTGATTCTTACAAATAGACGTTTTGCAGAATCAGGTTTTTCGATAAACTTCTCAGCAATCATCTTATGCAGGTAGATCGTAACGTTCTTGTAACCATCTTTGGTAGGATAGTTACGCTGATAAAATACATACCCACTAGAGTGCATACGGAGGTTCTCCAGTAACTTGATTTCTTTATAGTATTCATTGTTCTCGATGAATTCATAAGCTTCATCTGAGATGATGACATGTTTGTCTGCGTTTTTCAACTTTACTTTGTAAAGCATAGCCCTTCTAATTCAATGTGTGTTAAACTTAGTTATTTGCCTGTGCGGTATGTTTCATAGTCTTGTCGTGGTTGAAAAAAATATTCACACATCGCTGCAATTATGGTATCAATTTACAAGACCAATGAAGGAGATGAATACCATCGAACTGTTCCAAGGAATAAGTTCTTTTTCATATTAAATCAATGTTCATTCCTTCTTAGCCTTGTTACGTCATAAAATTTCTTAAAAAAGTGAAATTTACCTCATGTACCAATTTTTTACCCTAAATGCCGTTTAATAAGGCAGTTAAATCAAAACCCAATTCTGAGAGGTGTTATGATAGCCTTGTCTTATATCTCATGATGACCTTAATTGAAATGCTCAATCTCAGTCAGTAATGGTATAAGTTGTACTTTTAGGGTATTTAAAGATTGAAGTACAGTTTGCTTGATATTACGAGAAGCCTGAACCATAAGGACATTACTACATGTTGCAGCATTGAAACCCAGTGGCTCAGATGATTTATTACCAGAATATTCAGAGAGTGTCCTTTTGGAATCGGATGCAATATTTCCTGATATGAGAGAAATATTCTTCTTTTATAATTAGGACAATTTAAACTTGTTAAAAGTTCAGTTTAAATTTCTCTGCAACTTGTCTTAAATCATTGATTACAGGCTCCAATAGTGGGATACCTTCCTTGTTACGGATAGCTTCCATTTCTCTTTCTGGATCTCCCGGAATCAGTACAGGTCCTTCGCCTTCTATCGATTCACTTTCTCGGAAACGTGTGATCCAATTGTCCATATGGCTTTTGAATTCATCAGCAGGCCTGAATGCGTCCACTCTCATTGCTCCAAAGAAATGACCAAGACCTTCACCAACAGGCTCAGGGTGCAATGGAAGAAAACTTACAAATGGAGGAGCCCAAGGGCCATAGTTGGCACCTGAAAGAACAGCTGATAAGATATCGACAATGGATCCCAAGTTATACCCTTTATGGCTACTGTGAACTCGGTCACTACCTAGTGGTAACAAAGCACCGCCACTTTTCAATGCATTGGCATCTGTAGTTGCGTTGCCATCTTGGTCTTGCACCCAGCCTAATGGAGCATCTTGCTCTTTGCGTTGAAGTATTTCAAGTTTGCCGTTAGCTGCCGTTGTTGTTGCAAAGTCAGCTACAAAAGCAGGCTGTTCATTGGCAGGGATTGCAACAGCTATTGGGTTGGTACCCAACATACGTTCTTTTGAAAAAGTAGGAGCTACAAGTGGACTGGCATTTGTCATGGCGATACCAATCATGTCCTTTTGTAATCCCATCATGGCGTGGTAACCTGCGATACCAAAATGGTTGGAGTTTTTGACTGAAGCCCAGCCTGTCCCCACATTTTCAGCCTTCTCCATAATGATTTGCATTGTCTTGGGGCCTACCACCAGTCCAAGGCCTGCATCACCGTCTATGACAGCTGTACTGGGTGTCTCATGGACAATGCGGATGTTAGGTTTGGGGTTGATTCTCCCAGCTTCCCAAAGCCTAACATAGCCGATCAGTCTGGCAACGCCATGGGAATCAATGCCACGGGTATCTGCTGATACCAAAACAGTTGCAGCAGTTTGTGCATCTTGTTCTGAACAACCCATTCCCAAAAAGACATCTCGGCAAAAATTTTCTAAAAATTCTCGTGAGAACATAAGTATAAGTTCGTCTGTTGAAAGATTGAGGGTGGTACAGAGGGCTCTGCATGGTTATTCTCCTGAACTCAAGAAGTTTGCAGTTAGTAGCAGCTTACTGGTTGATAAGGATATAAGTCGTTAGCCCATCTGTATTGCTACAATAGGTTGAAACATTCCAGCCTTTGCATGTTGATAGACAAAAGTATTAATTATTTTTGATATGAACAATTCAACTAATTATTGAATTATTTTAATATATGTAAAAGGTATTCTGTGTTGTAAGTGGTTAATATTGAAATTTTTAGGGTGTATCTCTTGAAATTGTAAGAAATAAGGATTGGAGTAAAGCCAGTAAGTCGCTTGGTTTCTTGACCAATAACCAATGAATCCATCTACACGCAGAAACAAAAGCATCGCAGAGTGCGTAGCTTTTCTGAATCGCCTAACCTACTTTTGGATGACACTTTTTAATCACAAATACATTGAGTCTTTTGGAGCAGCTACCTTACATAAGTATTCTTTTAGCCGTAAGAAATGAGGAAGAGAATCTAGGCAATTGTCTTGATGCATTATTAGCACTGAATTACCCTAAAGAGAAATTGGAAATTCTTGTAGGGAACGACGCTTCAGAAGATGACACAGTTGCAATTGCAGAAAAGTACAGCCAACAATACGACTTTATCAGGCTTTATAGTATTGAGGAAAAGCTTGGGGGGGCAGAAGGGAAAGCCAATGTTTTGGCACAGTTAGCCCATTTCAGCAAAGGAGAGTTTCTGTTTTTTACTGATGCAGATATGGAGGTGCCTGTAGGTTGGATTAGGGATATGTTGAAGGGGTTTGATGCTGCTGATGTAGGAGTTGTAACAGGGGTCAGTTATGTGGAAGGGAATGGGCTTTGGAATACTTGGCAGGCAATGGAGTGGTTGTATGCCTTGTCATTGGTAAAAGTGATGGCGATACTGAAGCAACCCGTTACTGCAATGGGAAACAATATGGCTGTTCGGAGAGCAGCTTACGAAGCAACTGGTGGGTATGAGCAAATACCATTTTCTGTAGCAGAAGACTTTGCCTTGTTTTGGTCAATGAGAAAGGTTGGGTGGGACTTTCGACAACTGTTTACAGTAGGGGTACTCTCCCGAACACAACCAGTTAAAACACTCTTGGATTGGCTAAAGCAACGTAAAAGGTGGATGCAAGGAGCGATGATGTTGCCTTGGTATTGGCAACTTGCCCTGGTTTTACACTCTTGTTTGCTTCCAGTTCTTTTGTTTTTCCTGTTTATTAGTCCTCAATGGATACTTCTGCTAAGTTTCTCCTTAATAAGTATAAGAAGTTTTTGGATAGGGTCTGTTTTACACTTTTTAAGGATTAAAAAAGGTTTGTGGTCAGTATTTTATTTTGAGCCAACCTATACCATTTTGTACTCGCTATTGCTCATCTATTACTTATTACCTGTTAATGTTGAGTGGAAAGGACGTGAATATCAATGAAAAGTGTAGTTTTGCACCCTGAAAATTCAATGGTAACACTTAGACATAGGTTTTTTTAGGATCGGATATGAAAAATAAATGCATATTTCTTGACAGAGACGGTGTACTGAACAAGGATTACGTAGATTACGCTTATACATTGGATAAGTTTGAAGTACTGCCGAATGTACCAGAAGCAATCAATATGCTAAAGGAAGCAGGTTACGTTATCGTGATCATCACCAACCAGTCAGGAATAGCGAAGGGTATTTACAAAAAAGAGGATGTTTATATCTGTCATGAAGAACTTCAGCGTGTCTGTAACAATCAGATTGACGATATGTTCTATGCTCCTTATCATGAGAGTGTGACAGCATCACTGACGAGAAAGCCCAATACACTGATGTTTGAAAAAGCAATCGCCAAATACAACATTGATATTGAACAGTCATGGATGGTAGGTGATAAGGAACGCGACTTGATTCCAGCTAAGAATATTGGTATTTCTAAAAGGATTCAAGTAGACAATGATCCAGTTGAAGGGTCTGTTTATACGCACTTTGCCAAAGACTTGATGGATGCAGTAAACATTATTTTGAAAGAAGCTTAAAATCATTCTTTCAATGAAAAGGGTTGGGCAGTATTAACTGTACCCAACCCTTTTTTTATACTTTATATCTGAGATTAAAACTTTTCAGCAAGCATGTCGGCAACTTGCTCCAAATATTTTTGGTCAGTTTTGTCAAAGTCAGCCAGAGACATGCTGTCAACGTCCAATACCATTTTCACTTCTCCATCCTTTATGATGGGAACTACAATTTCTGACTTGGATGCTGAGCTACAGGCAATGTGTCCTGGAAACTTGTCAACATCGTCCACAAGGAGTGTAGATTGTTGTGAATAGGCTGCTCCACATACCCCTTTGTCAAACTTGATACGTGTACAGGCTACCGGACCTTGGAATGGTCCCAATACCAGTTCATTACCATTGGAAATATAAAAGCCTACCCAAAAGAAATCAAAAGTAGTTTTCAGTGCTGCTGATACATTTGCCAGATTGGCTGTCAAGTCATTTTCGTAAGTGATAAGTGCCTTGATTTGAGGTAGCACAGCTTCATATTTTTCAGCCTTTGAGGCACTTTCAGGTATAATCAGGTCTTCTGCCATAGAACTCTTCAATTTGTTTATACAAGTGGTTGAGATTTTGTAAACCTCTAACATTAACATTTTTAATGTTCTGATTGTTGCGCAAAGGTACGGTAGTTGACAAGAAAAAAATAGGGTTTTGCTGATATCCAATTGAATTTTAATAACAAAATAGACCATTCAATCTGCGTTTAAAATCTGAAGTGAGGTTGGGCTTTCGCTATTTTAAAACTATTTTTGTCGATACACATTGGGGTATTGATAATAAGTGAGTTAATGTGGAGAAGTTACTGTATAAGCAATACCGATAAGGGCTTCAAAGTCCTGTTAACCCTGAACACCGGATGATAAGAACCCTTTTACCGGTATGTTCATAAGTCAAGAAATCGAAACAGAGAAGATATTTTTCAAACTATTATATGCAAAAGGTTACGCCAGGTCAAATATTGACATTGCTCCTGTATGTTACCATGATGTCGGGTATCATTCTGACTATGTCGCCAGGAGAGCTAAAACTAACAGATGAAATTGCCTTAAGAGTACCAACTTTTAAGGATGTATTGCCTCGACAACTATTGGAAAGGAACAAGGAGCGTGATACTGAAGTTGCTTATCAGGAAATTGACGATACACAAGATGAAGTAGAACCTGCCGATAGCCTTTGGACTGAGAAAGGTAAAGGTGGCAATAGTAAGAAGAAAAACACGACAAATAAGAAGGTACAAGTAAGTACTAAGCCAGGAGATATAGCTATTGAATATGCAAAAGAAGACCGAAAGGCTCTGGATGCTTTTTTTGCAGGATTGGAGGCAGTTGTAAATGAAGGGGAGATGATTCGGGTACTGCATTTTGGAGATTCCCAGTTGGAGGGAGACCGAATGACAGAACGCCTTCGTCGTAATATGCAAAATCAGTTTGGTGGCTGTGGTATCGGGATGGTGCCTATTACTGAAATAAAGAATATCCGTTCTACGCTTACCCAAGATGCTAGTAGTAATTGGGAGACATATGCGGTATATGGCAATGAGGGGAAAACACCAATGCATGGTGACTTTGGTGTATTTGGGAAGTATTTTTCTTTTCAGAAAGATTCGACCCAAGCAATGACAGAAGCATTCTTGGAGTTTGGCCGCACAAGTTATACACGTAGGCAGGAAAGACGTTTTGAGAAAATGAGACTTTTCTTCCGTAACCCTGATTCTACACTGAAGATTCATTATAAAATGAATGGAATCAAGTCTGATACGGTTGATGTCGCGCCTGAGTTTGGGCCACAATCACTGTCCTTACCAATTTCAGGGGAGTTAGGTGAGGTAGAGTTGAGCTTCCGTACATCTGGAAACCCTGAATTTTATGGGGTCTCGTTTGATTGCAATAGTGGGGTCTCTGTCGATAATATTCCTTTCAGGGGTAGTTCAGGAACGGAGTTTACCAAAATGCACCGTAATCACCTGAAAGAAATTGTTCAAAATCTGAATGTACGTCTGTTAATACTGCAGTTTGGTGTCAATGTTGTACCTCAAATTCGTGAGAGCTATTCTTTTTACGAACGTGTATTTTACAGGCAATTGAAATACTTGCAGGGGCTGTATCCTAATGCCTCTATTTTGGTAGTGGGCGTTTCAGATATGGCGCATAAGGATGGTACTGAGATGCGTTCATACACCAATATCAAGGAGATTAGTGCAGCACAGCGTAAAGCAGCCGCAAAGGCAGGTGTTGCATTCTGGGATTTGTATAAAGCCATGGGTGGGGAAAATTCCATTATCAAGTGGGTAGACAGAGAGCCAGCTTGGGCAAACAAAGATTATACACACTTTACCAGACGAGGTGCCAACCATGTGGGGGATATGCTTTACAATGAACTGATGCGTGAATATGCAAAGTATAAGAAGCGTAAAAACAGCTAGACAATATAGATGCTTTAAAGTGGATGAAAGGATTAACGAGTAAATGTAATATCCTATGTGAAATTACCTTTTTGTTGTATGCTTTCCTGTGTATCATCCGCTGACCGAATAATTGAATTGACATATGATCAAAGACCTTATATACAAGTACAAAAACAGAACAGGTAAACTGCCTAAAAGAATCAAGGTACTTCCTTTTGCACTGATATTGTGTGCTGCGGGTATTCCATCTATCAACCCATTGAATAATCATGAAGATTCGGCTGTAAAGCTGCAAAAGGATTATGATTTTATTCGAAGGGATATCAACTACTTCCAGACGTTTGGTCAAAATAATGTGCTGACACATTTTTTGACTCAGCTAAGACTGTTGGAAGTACAGAAAGACAGGAAGGTACATGTACTTCACTTGGGTGATTCCCACATCCAAGCCGATTTTTTCTCTGGCAGAATTAGAGAACTTCTGTACAAAGATAACCGCTTTCCTATGAGTAGCCGTGGTTTTGTATTTCCTTACAGGGCAGCACATACCAACAACCCTTTAAACTATAGGAACTCCTATACAGGAAAATGGACCGGAAAGAGAAGTTCTATGAGCAGTCATTCAAGCAGGTGGGGAGCCGCAGGCATTTCAGCCAGTACTTTTAGTACATCCTCAACGTTGAAATTCGATCCGAATGTAGATGTACTGATGCCATATGATATAAAGCATGTCAAGGTGTTTTATCCTAATCAGGATCCTGCACAGTTTGATGTAAAAGTGCGCCCGACGGAAGGTAACTTGATCGTTAAGCAGGATAAAGGTGATGGAGTAATAGAGTTTACATTAGATAAACCACAAAAAGATATTACCCTGACACTGGAGAAGAAAAACCAAAGCCAGAAACGCTTTGTCATGCAGGGAGTACTTTTAGAAAGTGACCAACCAGGACTTACATATAGTGCAGCAGGTGTGAATGGAGCGATGGCAAAATCTTTTGCCCGTTGTGCAGACTTTGCTAAACAGGTAGAAATGCTGAAGCCTGATTTGGTTGTGGTTTCTTTAGGGACCAATGATGCTTTTATCAAGCCATTTAATGTGTATGACTTTAAGAAGTACTATACAAGTATGCTCAAGGAGATAAAGGCAGCAGCACCTAATGCATCGATCTTGTTGACTACTCCTGGTGATAGCTATCGATACAGCAAATACCTGAACCATGATAATGAAGAAGCCAGACTAGCGATAGGAGAAATGGCTAGAGAATATGGAGCTGCTGTTTGGGATTTCTATACTGTGATGGGTGGCTTGAATGCAATGGATTATTGGCTAAAGAACGATTTGGCCTCAAAAGATAGGATTCACCTTTCTCAGAAGGGATACGAATACCAAGGTGAACTATTTTATAGAGCCTTAGATAAGGCATATAATACATTCGCTGATACAGTCACCATTGGTACACTTTCTAGATTTGATGGGACCTCGAGTCAGTAAATAAGAACGAAATATAGGCAGATAAATCCCCCACACCTTTTTAAGAGATGTGGGGGATTTTTTTATTCAAAAAGTTATATAAATACACCTTGTCTACAGAAAGCAGAGATGCTAATCAAGTGTTCCAAATTTTCTATTGATTAATTATAATGAGTGATTATTCATTTTACAAAATGTGTTAATTTTTGCATTAAAGTTTTAAATAATATGAATTTGCAAATACTTTTGGCGCCATCACAAAAAGTACCAGTTTGAAAATTTAATTGTCATGCTTGCTGTACACTTTTAGGAATAGTATACAGGAGGTTACAACCTTAATCGGTTGTGAATAAAATTATTAGGGATTTCTTTTTTGGAGGTTGTAATTGTACAACTCCGTGTGAATGGATATTCTATTTTTACAATTGGTTTCCCTTGTCACTTTTTGGTTGAATATATCTGTTCGTTGAGCATAATTATATTATATAAATCAAGTGAGGGATGTTGGAGGAATACAAATGTAAAAATTACACGAATATTCATTCACTTATTTGCATTTTAGTGCTATTAGCTTTTAATTATACAATAATTAGATACAGAAAGTTAAAAATGGAGAATAGGAGTCAGACCTAAGAATCTCATAATAACTAAAAACTGATATCGGAATAATAGTAATGAAATAGAAACAGAAACCTATTAAACAACATCCTCCCGATATAAGGGAGGAACTTATTTAAACTACTAATCTGAATATTCACGTGTGTCTCACTTCTGAGCGCATCAAATCATTTAGGAAAACATGCAAATAAGAAAATTACTACTTTGCTTGGCGGCTTTGCTATGCTGTCAGGTTTCATTTGCCAATGGCTATCAAGTAATGTTACAAGGTAACAGGCAGTCAGGTATGGGTAATGTAGGGGTTGGTTTTATGCCAAGTGCCGGAAGCATATGGTTCAACCCAGGAGCCATGTCTTTTCTGGACCGCAATGTAATATCCATAGGTATACAACCTGTATTCTCTAACATTACGTATAGGGCACTTGAAAGTAATGCTTTTACTCACTCAGAATCGCCAGCAGGTACTCCATTTCACCTTTATGGAGCATGGAAAATCAATGATAAATTGTCAGCAGGACTTGCAGTTGTAACACCTTATGGTTCTACAATTGTATATCCGGATGACTGGAGTGGAAAAATGGCTTTGCAGGAAATCTCATTGCAGGCTATCTACATCCAACCAACACTTTCTTACAAAATACATGACAAGGTATCAGTAGGTGTAGGTTTTGATGTTGTATATGGAGGTGTTAACCTTCAGCGAGTAGCATCAGAGGCTTTTAGTAATGATATCAACGTTGAGTTGGATGGGTCCACAGTTTCTTATGGATTCAATGCAGGTATTTATGCACAGCCATCAGAGAAGTTTTCAATTGGTATGACTTACCGCTCAAAAGTAAATATGGCACTGGAAGAAGGATCAGCCATGTTTACAAATATCCCATCTGTAGCTTCAGCGCTTTTCCCTGCAAATGGCGAAACCAAATTTGATGCAGAGCTTCCTTTGCCATCTGTAGCAGCTATTGGTGTTGGTTTTTATCCAAACGAGAAGTTGTCAATCGGATTTGATGTAAACTATGTACAATGGAGTGCTTACCAAGAACTGAAGTTCAAGTTCTACGATCCACTGCCAGGTATGGAGCAGGAGGGAGACCGTTATGTTTCGGCATCAGAAAGAAAATACCAAGACTCTTGGATGTTCAATTTGGGTGTTGAATATCACTTAAATGATAAGGTTGACTTAAGAGCAGGTACTTACTTTGACATGAGTCCAGTTAAGGATGGTTACCTAACACCAGAAACACCAGATGCAAATGCGCTAGGTCTTACTGCTGGTGCAAGCTACAAGATTACTGACAAGTTTGTAGTAGATGCAAGTATTCTGTTTGTGGACAAAGCACAACGTGAAAACATTGCAGTTAGAGACTCAAACGGGAATGTCGTAACAGGTGGTGTTGACGGTGTGTACAAGGCAAGAGGTATTGTACCAGGTATTTCTTTGAACTACTTGTTCTAATACTTCAAGAAGCTAACTATTCAGTAAAATAACTGGACGAATAAAAAGAGATCACAAAATGAAAAATATATATAAAGCATTTTTAGGAGCGAGTGTATTGCTTGCTGTATCTGCTTGTGAACCTGAGGTTGACGAGATTGAAATCAAGAACGGAACCAACCCTGTTACGCAAAAAGAAATTGACTATTCAACATTTGCTGCTATTGGTAACTCTCTTACAGCAGGATATGGTGATGGTGCATGGTCTAAGTCAGGGTTAGAAAACTCTTATCCATCGCTGATCGCAGCTCAGCTAAAAGATGCTGGTTTAGGTGCTGAGGTGTTTAATCAGGCAACTGAAGGCTTGACAGAGTCAGGTGTAAATGCTGATGGTAGCGGTAAAATTGTAATCAAAGGTTTTGTAGGGGCATCTCCAGTATTTTTGCCAATTGGTGATGGTAAAAAGATGTCTGACTTAGCCTCAATAGGTGGAGAAGGTAAGTTTTTCCATAATATGGGTGTGCCGGGTATGAAGGCCGTACACTTGCAAATACCAGGCTTTAGTCAGGCTAATCCGTTATTCTATTTTGCATCATCACAAACTACATCTGTAGCTGCGGATTTGGCAAAAGTAAACCCAAGTTTTGTAACTGTCTGGATTGGTAACAATGACTTACTGGGATATGCAACTGCTGGAGCAGATGTTACAAAAGACCAAATGTCAGAGCCTACTGATATCGAAACTGCGATTAAAGGGACTTTGGATGGATTGACAAACCTTACAGGTGGTGCCATTGCCAATATTCCTGATGTAATGGCTATGCCACTCTTTAATATAGCACCTTCAGCAGGGTTAGCACAGCACGAATCTCAAGTGTTCGATGCGACAGCAGCAGATAATGCAAATAGCGCTCTGAAAACTAAAATCAAAGCCAATATTAAAGTAGAAGGAGCTCAACAGATAGCATTAGCGAAAACCCAAGCTGAAGCAGGCGTAACAGCAGTACTTTTGGCGACGATCAAAGGTGCAGGATTGCCTGTAGAAGAGCTTTCTATGACAGATAATGTTATCTTGGGAGCTGTAACACAAGTAGTAAATGAACTAAAAGCTGCTACAATTGCAGCAGTGGAAGCTGAAGCTGGAGGTCCGACAATTGATCAAGTATTTGATAGTGGGAGTAATGGTAAACTGACAGTGGCAAAAACAGTAGTTATTGTTATGACAGTTTCTGAACTCATGGAACAAAACTCAAGTCTGACGCAAGAGCAGGCAACAGCCCTAGCTAAGGAAATGATGGCATCTGAAACAGATGAGTATGAGTTACAGGCAGCCGCTCAAGAATTGGTTAATGGATGGGGTGCATTGGGTGTTAATACATGGTCTAATATCAATACATGGATTCAATACACTATTGCATCTGAAGCAACTGATGCTTACCAAGAGTTTATCACAACAGTGCTGATTGGTGGCGGTGCTACAGCTGAAGAGGCAGAACAGTATCTTGCAACTGTAGATATTCTTAATGGAGAAGAAACAGACTGGGCAGTTGAAGTAGAAAAATTCCTAGCAAAGACACTATGGCGAAATGTAATTATTCAAGCTGTAAAAGGAGCCGCTATGCAGGTAGGAATTGATGCAACTAGTGCTGAAGCAGTAGGAAACCAGGCTTTAGCTACACTGGAGAAAGAAACACCCTATTTTGTACCTGCAGAAATCCTTGAGTCAAACTTTGAAGAAGCAATGGCAGAGTTTCAGTTTAGCCTGTATCAGCAAATGGATAACTTCCCTGTATTTACAGTAGGAAATAACCCATTCCTGATTGAGGATGAAACTGTACAGCCATTGGGAATTAGGTTTGCGACAGAAGAGGATAGAATTCCGTTGACAACATTCCTGACAATCCAGACACTTCAGGCTACTGATCCTGCTAAAGCTACTGAGTTGGCATCACTTCTGACTGACGAGTATGTGGTAACCAAAGCAGAAATTAAGGAGATCAATGAAATGCGTGAAGCGTACAACGAGGTTATCAAAAACATTGCAGACGAATATGGTCTAGCGTTAGTTGATGCAGAGGGCATCTTTGCTAATAAGATCATTCCAGGTTTCACAGAGAGTGGAGTGGCTTATTCGGCTGATTTTGTAACAGGTAACTTCTTTAGCCTTGATGGTGTGCATATGACTCAGAGAGGATATGCGATTGTCGCAAATGAGTTTATTGATGCAATCAATAAAAAATATAAGGCTTCAATTCCTAAGGTATCTAACTTGAATGATTATCCGACTGTAACGTTGGATCATTTAGAATCTGCTCAGCAGTAATCAAGGGGTAGCAAATCATATTTAAAAAGCCGCAAACAGTATATGTTGTACTGTTTGCGGCTTTTTCTGTTTTTTTAGTGGCCAAGAATATGTTAAGAAAAACGGTTCTATTGGTAAGTAATCAAGAATAATTTGACTTGTGTACTTAATTGTTCAGTCTATAGAAAATATTGCGTATAATAATGTGACCTTAAACTAACTTAAAACCCTTTATTTCAACATATATATTACTTATAGCCTCAAAGAATTTTCCTTTCCCCGAGTCTTAGTAGACTCCACTTAGAACCAGTTGAACACACTGAAATACTAACTACTTTATGAAAATCAAACCTTTATTAATGGTATTGCTGACTTTTTTTTGGTCAGTGCATCTTTTAATGGCCAACGGTTATCAAGTTAACCTTCAAGGCACTAGACAAATAGGAATGGGAAATGTTGGAATTGGGCTTTGGCCTGATGCAACAGCAGTATTTTTTAACCCCGGAGGGATGTCCTATTTGGGAAGCAGTCAAATTATGATCGGTATCAGTCCTATTTTAGGCGGCTCAGTTTTTCTAGCTCCTTCTGACCCTGCCAATGGAATTTACAGTAATGCAAAGTTTCGAACTGACAATCCTGTAGGAACACCGTTTTTTGCGTATGGTGTTTACAGGCCTGACCGTGACTCAGGGATATTTTCAAAATTGACATTTGGGTTAGGTGCTTTTACACCTTTTGGTAGTACAGTGGATTGGGAAGATGGCTGGTATGGTCAGTTTGCACTGGAGCAAATAGAACTTCAGTCAATCTTTGTCCGACCGACTGTTAGCTGGCAAGTCACCGATCGCTTATCAATAGGAGCGGGAGTTGACTTTATTTTTGGAAGCGTCAATTTGCAAAGGGCTTTACCAGTTGATGGTCCAGTTGATAGCATGGTTGAACTAGATGGCAATGCAGATCTAGGTGTAAGTTTTTCTGTAGGGGCTTTTGTGAAGGCTTCTGATCTAATCAGTTTCGGCCTTACTTATAGACATGGTATAGACCTTTCTGTTAAGAAAGGGGATGTTACATTTGTGGCGCCTGATGGACTTGTTTCGAATAATTATAACCCTGATACTTATAACCCAAGCGATCCCTCACAAACCTTCTTTAGTGGAACTCAATTTGATGCAACCCTGCCTTTGCCTACAGTGGTAGGGTTTGGTATGGGAGTTTATCCAACAGATAGATTGACATTGGCTTTTGATGTCCAGTATATCAACTGGAGTGCCTACAAAGAATTGAAGTTTGATTTTACTCAGCCTGTACAGGGATCTTTTGAAAGTGTAGCCCGTAGGAATTATGAAGACTCATGGATTTTCAATTTTGGTGGTGAGTATGAGGTGATACAAGATAGGTTTACAGCAAGAGCTGGTTTTTATTATGACTTATCTCCAGTAAGAGATGGTTATATAACACCTGAAACACCAGATGCGAATGCTTTAGGATTGACAGCAGGGGTGACATTTAATTTCAATGAGCATATAGGAGTAGATTTAGCCTATTTATTTATCAATAAGGAAGAACGTCACAATACAGTACCGGCAGGTGTAGAGACAAGTGGAATCAACGGTACTTATAAGTCCCGTGCCCATATACCAAGTATTGCTGTTCACTATTCTTTC
Source organism: Limibacter armeniacum (assembly GCF_036880985.1). Taxonomy (NCBI): domain Bacteria; kingdom Pseudomonadati; phylum Bacteroidota; class Cytophagia; order Cytophagales; family Flammeovirgaceae; genus Limibacter; species Limibacter armeniacum. The sequence goes on along the minus strand of NZ_JBAJNO010000009.1, from coordinate 2,175,755 downwards.
TAACCATCGACTATCGTGTTTAATATGAAAAAGTATTTCAAATTCAGTAGTAAGGGGTGGTTGTTAGGTATAATGACATTGTTTGCCTGTGAGACTGATATAGACGTATTAACCCCAACCAATAATGGAACTCTGCCAAATGGCACACCGGTTACATTGGACTTTTCGAATTATATCGCCATTGGGAATTCTTTGACGGCAGGGTACTCAGATGCCGCACTTTATCTGGAGGCACAGCAACAAAGTTTTCCTTCGATTGTAGCTGAGCAACTGATGGAGGTTGGACTGGAAGACTTTGACCAGCCTTTGATGCCAGATGGAGGTGGAGCCAATGGAGGTACAGGTGATAATCTTCAAGGTAGAAGATTTATTCAAAGTTTTGTCAATGGAGCTCCCAATATTCAGATTGCCCCACCTAGTACTACACCTTATAGCAAGGTTGATAATATTGAAGAGATCGATAACTTTGGTGTGCCTGGACTCCGGTTGGTAGAAAGCGTTATTCCAGGATTAGGTGCTTCAGTTGAATTGGGTAATCCATTTTACTTTAGGATTCTTCCAGAAGAAAGCCCATTGAAAACTTATCAGGACTTGGTAGTAGAGCAGGACCCTACATTTTTCACCCTTTGGTTAGGTAACAATGATGTGTTGGGCTATGCAACATCAGGTGGGGTGTTTGGAGAAGAGGGCATACCAGAACAGGCAGGCTTGAATGGGTTGACATCAGTGACGACCTTCCAAATACTATATGAGGGGTTAGTAGAGCGATTAATAAGTGATGGGGAAACATATGGAGCTTTATATACTATACCAGATGTAACGACCATTCCTTTTTTTACAACTATACCTTGGAATAGCTTGGTATTGGATCAGGCTACTGCTGATCGTGTCAATTTATTGATTGGTGGAGTTGTAAGGGGAGGTGTGGAACAACAAGCAGTAGCTACCGTAGTTATTCCACAGATTGTACAAGGTTTTGTAGATGCCGAAGTGCTTGCCCCTGAAAATGCTCCTGCTTTTCAGGCAGAGTATACACAGGCATACCTAGACAATCCAGACTCACCTGTTGCTCCAGAAAATAGCCCATTTGCAGTACTCTATCCAAGTGCTAATGCAGCATTGGATCAAACAGTAACCTCAGTAGCATTTCAAGAGCAAATAGATCAGCAGACGGCCCTTTTTATCGAACAGGCAAATCAGCTTGTGCCGGGGGCGGTACCAGAGTTTGTTGCAGGAGCAAATCCATTAATTGTGTTGGATGAAGAAAGTCCGACAGGTTTTCGGAGTATGATTAGTAGTGAGTTAGTATTACTGACAGCTTCTGGAAAACTTCAGCAATTGCAAGAAGCAATAGCTGGTGCAGGAACAGGGGGAATCACACCAGAAATGATATTATCTCTTTTACCCGATGATGAAGACTTTTTGGATACGCAGGAAGTATTATTAGTCAGAAATAGGTCAAGAGCCTTTAACCAGATTATTATTGATCTGACTATAGCCAATGATAATCTGGTATTGGTAGATGTTGCAAGTGTTTTGGCAGAAGCAGCAGAGATGCCTATCTCTGAGGATGGTGTTACATTGAGTGCTACCTTTATCTCTGGAGGTGCATTTTCTTTGGATGGTACACACTTGACTCCAAGAGGTTATGCCTTTATCGCTAATGAAACCATTAAGGCAATCAATAAGGAATATGGTACAAGAATTCCTGTAGTCAGCTTATCTCAATATAGAGGTGTTGAGTTTCCTTAAAGTGTTAGCTACTAGGAGGGTAGGTCATTCATGAAACCCATCTCTAAATAAGACAATTACAAAAAAGAAAAAGAGACCATAGCAACTGTGGTCTCTTTTTCTTTTTTATTACCTAAATTGTACTTTTGCGGAGTATTTTTCTCTGGAAGGAATGAGTTAATACCCAATTCTTTACATGTTTTAGGGTCTAAATTACCTATTGTTTACTGGAATTTATGAGCAAGCCATCAGTACTTGACCAAATATTTGAATGGAGAAGGAAACGCCTTTCTGAGCGTACCTTTATTTTGATAGCAAGCAGTTTGGTGGGAATTGTGGCTGGTTTAGCTGCTGTCCTTCTAAAGATGACGGTACATTTTGTACATCATGAAATGACTTCGGCAAGGTATGATGAAAATTATTTTCAACTGCTCTATCCAGTAATAGGTCTTCTCCTGACAGTATTATTGGCAAAGGTGCTTTACAAAGAAACCAGTGTAGGCCACGCCATTTCAGATATACTTTACTCGATTTCCAGAAAACAAAGTATAGTAGCACAAGGGAAAATGTACTCCCGTTGGATTACCAGTGTTATTACAGTTGGTTTTGGTGGTTCGGTAGGATTGGAGTCTCCGATTGTATTGACGGGTGGTGCCATTGGTTCCAATATTGGAGAGGCGCTAAGGCTGGATTATAAAAGCAGGACATTGCTTTTAGGATGCGGTGTTGGTGGAGCAATTGCCGCTATTTTTAATGCGCCGATTGCAGGTCTTATCTTTGCCATTGAAGTAATCCTGACAGGAGTATCAGTATCTAACTTTATCCCCTTATTGATCGCGTGTGTTTCTGCCACTATTATCTCTAAACTCACAGTAGGAGATGAGATCCTATTCACTTTTAATATTGTAGATGCAATTAAGGCAGAGCACCTTCCTTTCTATGTTATTCTAGGAATAGTATGTGGTGTGACAGCGCTATATTTTAACCGTATGCTGCATTGGGCGGAGCACTTTGTAAGCAAGCGCAACCAAAACCCATATGTAATAGCTATTTTGGGAGGTATGTTCCTTTCTGTACTGATTTTCCTGACACCACCTGTATATGGTGAAGGTTATATCTCAATTGAAAATATCCTTCACGGGAGAAGTACAGAACTGCTAAGCCGCAGCCATATCTTTGGAGGTTTACTGCAAGATGGCTGGTTATTTCTGCTCTATATTGTAATCCTGATTATCATGAAAATTATTGCCACATCTGTTACCCTGTCTTCAGGAGGTAGTGGTGGTACTTTCGCCCCTTCCATGGTATTGGGTGGTTTAGCAGGATTTGCAACAGGAAGGTTTATTAATTTGGCAGGGTTTGCGGATGTATCAGAAGTGAATTTTACTTTGGTAGGTATGAGCGGCGTAATGTGTGGTATTCAGTATGCACCTCTTACAGCTATATTCTTGATTGCAGAAATCACTGGAGGATACACACTTTTTGTTCCACTAATGCTTGTAGCAGCCATCTCTTATGTAACGGTGACATTCTTTGAACCAGATTCGCCACATATCAGGGCTTTGAAAGAAAGAGGAGAATATGTCCATGAGGCAGATGAAGATACAAAAGTGTTGGAGCGTTTGAATATCAATAAGCTAATTGAAACGGATTTGGTGACCGTTCCACACGAAGGCGTTTTAGAAGATTTGGTAGAGGCAATCAGCCGAAGCAAAAGAAATATATTTCCGGTAGTGGATGCAGAAGGAAAGCTGAAAGGTCTGGTTACCTTGGATGATGTAAGAGCTGTAATGTTTGATGTGGAGAAGCATCAGGAAGTGAAAATAGCAAGCTTGAAACAAGAACCAGCTGAACTTGTTTATTATGGTGAACGTATGCGGGATGTCATGATGAAGTTCGAGCAAACGGATGCATGGAACCTTCCTGTAGTGGATGCTGAAGGTAAATATGTAGGCATTGTGTCGAAGTCTCGTATATTTGGGGTTTACCGTAAGCAATTGATCAGGCTGCAAAAAGACTGGATCAACTCATAGGGAGATATTGAACAGGAAAGGTCAGAGAATATGGAATTTGAAGCATATCTAGTAAGCAAGAAGATAGATTCGGAAGCATTTAGAAAAGCAGAACCGCTTTGCTGGCAGGAGTGGTGTGACCATTTTATGCAAATGCACCCGAAAAGCTTTACAGCTCAGAAACTTTACCTGATCAATGGAAAGAGAAGACAGTACCTTCTTGCTGAGGAAGTGACTGCAAAGACAACAGCTACTAAAAAGGCAGTTCGTCCAGCAGCGGTGAAGAAAGCAGAAACGACAGCTTCAAAACCAGCTATAAAGCGTCCTGCAGCGGTAAAACCAGTACAGGAAGTACCTGAAGAAAACACCAATGGTACTTCATCAGTAGTAAAACCAAAAGTGCGTCCTTCATTTAAAAAACCTGAAACGACTTCGGGTCAAGAAAATGTAGAACAGCCTAAAAAAGTAGCAAGACCTGTCTTTAAAAAGCCAGTTATTGAAGAGGAAGATAAATCTGAAGCAACAGCTGCAAAACTCAAAAAGGCCCGTCCGGTATTTAAGAAACCATCTGTAGCAGAGGAATCTACATCTTCCTCAGAAGAGGCATCAGAGGATAAACCAAAGAAAGTCCGTCCGGTATTTAAAAAGCCATCTGTAACAGAAGAGTCTACGCCTTCCTCAGAAGAGGCGTCAGAGGACAAACCAAAGAAAGTCCGTCCGGTATTTAAAAAGCCATCTGTAACAGAAGAGTCTACGTCTTCGTCAGAAGAGGCATCAGTGGATAAACCAAAGAAAGTCCGTCCGGTATTTAAAAAGCCATCTGTAACAGAGGAGTCTACGTCATCATCAGAAGAGGCGTCAGAGGACAAACCAAAGAAAGTCCGTCCGGTATTTAAAAAGCCATCGGTAACAGAAGAGTCTACGCCTTCGTCAGAAGAGGCGTCAGAGGACAAACCAAAGAAAGTCCGTCCGGTATTTAAAAAGCCATCGGTAACAGAAGAGTCTACGCCTTCGTCAAAAGAGGCATCAGTGGATAAACCGAAGAGAGTACGGCCAGTATTTAAGAAACCAAAACAAGATTAGTTTTTATATAACTCACAGCACTCAAAAACTGTGAGTTTTTTTATGCCTTTTGATTCCTAACTCACATTCTGTCAATTCTTCTCAGATCGTTACATTTTATTGATTAGACTTTCTACTTTTGTTTCACAAATTACATTTTGGTAATAATAAAATAAGCAACACCATGTTTGATAATCTTCAACCTAAGCTACAAAAAGAGCTGGCAGATATTAAGGAAGCTGGTCTTTACAAAAGCGAGCGTATCATTACAACGCCACAGGGTGCTGTAATCAAAACAGACAAAGGTGAAGAAGTACTGAACTTCTGTGCCAATAACTACTTGGGTCTGTCTTCTCATCCGAAAGTGACTGAAGCGGCTAAAAAGGCAATTGACTCTCATGGTTTCGGAATGTCTTCTGTGCGTTTCATTTGTGGTACACAGGATATTCATAAAGAGTTAGAGGATAAGATTTCAGCATTTTTGGGAACAGAAGACACCATTCTTTATGCTGCGGCATTTGATGCCAACGGTGGTGTATTCGAGCCTTTGCTTGGCCCTGAAGATGCCATCATCTCTGATCAGCTGAACCATGCTTCCATTATTGACGGAGTGCGCCTTTGTAAGGCAATGCGTTTCCGTTATAAGCACAATGACATGGAAGACCTTGAAGTACAACTTAAGGAAGCGAAAGAGAAAGGTGCTCAAAATATCATCGTAGTGACAGATGGTGTATTCTCAATGGACGGTACAATTGCCCAATTGGATAAGATTTGTGATCTGTGCGAAAAGTATGGCGCATTGGTAATGACTGATGAGTGTCACTCTACAGGTTTTATGGGTAAAACAGGACGTGGTGTACATGAATACCGTGACTGTATGGGACGCATTGACATTATCACAGGTACACTGGGTAAAGCACTAGGTGGTGCTTCAGGTGGTTTTACTTCAGGTCGTAAGGAGATCATTGACCTGCTACGTCAGCGTTCACGTCCTTATTTGTTCTCTAATACATTAGCTCCGTCAATTGTAGGTGCTTCTATTGCTGTGTTTGACTTGCTAAGCAGCACTACTGAGTTACGTGATAAGCTGGAGGACAATACAAAGTACTTCAGAAGCAAGATGACAGAAGCTGGGTTTGATATCAAACCAGGTGAGCATGCAATTGTACCGGTGATGCTGTATGAAGCACCATTGGCTCAGAAATTTGCAGACCGTCTGTTGGAAGAAGGTATTTATGTAATCGGTTTCTTCTATCCGGTTGTTCCTCAAGGGCAGGCAAGAATCCGTGTTCAGGTGTCAGCAGGACATGACCGTGAGCATTTGGATAAGGCAATTGCTGCATTTACCAAAGTAGGTAAAGAATTAGGCGTGATTAAATAAGAAGGTTGAAAGTTCAACATATTCTTGACTTATAGTTACAATAAAGGCATCACCTGTTACAGGTTGATGCCTTTATTAATTATCTTGATCAAAGAAAATAATATAGCTGAAATAGGAAGCCACTATCGTTATGAGAATTTTGATACTCTTATCCTTTTTGATGGGAGGTGTCTGTATGGAGACATCTACCTTTGCCCAGGATGCGCGTGGTAAACTTCATTATGAGCAAAGCCCATTAAGCACTAGAATTTATTATACCCACCCAAATTCAGAATTTAATGAGTCGCTGACGATGCGTGATGTGGAAAATATCTTGAAAACAGATAAACAAGCCTATGAGGAGTTTATGTTAGCAAAGAGTAATTATATTACCTCTGCGATCATTGCAGGGATTGGAGCAGGAATGGTTGGGTGGCAGATAGGAGCCGCATTTGGTAATCAGCATCCAAATTGGACAGTAGTTGGAGTAGGGACGGGAATAGTATTGAGCTCTTTACTGTTTGAAAAAGCTTTTAGTAAGCATGCCAAGAAAGCAGTCGAATACTATAATAAAGGTTCAGGAGATGAGATAATATCCCGTAATCTGGTAATTGGGGTATCCCCATTGGGAGCAGGACTTGTTTGGTCATTCTGAAAACGATGAATCACGACTTTTTAATAATAACTGAAAATGGAAATACAGTATATAAAAGGCGATGCAACTCAACCTCAGGGCGGAGGCAATAAGATCATTGTACATATTTGTAATGATATTGGCGGATGGGGTAAAGGCTTCGTTATGGCACTCTCAAACAGGTGGCCTGAACCTGAAGCTCAGTACAGAGCTTGGCATAAGTCTGGAGAAGGATTTAGGCTAGGCAGGGTTCAGTTTGTGGAAGTGTCCGGAAATATATTTGTGGCTAACCTGATTGGGCAGCATAAAATCAGAAAAGATGAAGATGGAAACCCGCCGATCAGATATGAAGCCATTAAGGAAGGTCTTCAGGAGGTAGCCGATAAGGCAAGTGAACTGAATGCATCTGTTCATATGCCAAGAATAGGCTGTGGATTGGCAGGTGGAAAGTGGGAAGAGATAGAACCGATCATAAAAGAGCAACTGACTGAGCAGAATATCAGTACAACTGTCTATGATTTCTAGATAAGTCGATAGACTAAAAAAAATACCGAAGGTAGCATTTACCTTCGGTGTTTTTATTAAGTACCTAACGTTTGATACCTTCTTATTTATAGAACTCATCCTTCAAGTCTTCAGGAATTTCGACAGGACGTTGTGTTTTTAGGTCAATGACTACGAATGTTACTTTTGCATCTACCACTACCTTGTCAGTACCTTTCAGGAAAATCTGTTGTCTAAATACAACACTGCTTTTTCCTATGCTCTCAAAGCAGGTCTTGACTTCCAAGGTTTGTCCGATTGTCGCTGGATACTTATAGCTGATGTCGTAGTGGGCAATTACCGTTGCAAATCCTCTTTGCATAGCGGTATTCATCGTATCATTCTTTTCGAAATGTGCCCAACGAGCTTCCTCTAAAAATTCAAGGTAGCGCGCATTGTTTACATGTTTGAATACATCGAGGTGGTACCCTCTAACTGGAATTTCGATTGTACTGGTTCTTACGTCTAAAGTTTGCTGATTGCTCATTTGGTTAAAATATTATGTGAATGAGCCTTCAATATAGGGAATTGATTGGAGATATTAGACTTGGTAGTTAAGATGAAAGTGCTTTTCTCAATATCTCCAACCCTTTGTCTTAAGTCTCTTGTCTTATCTGTTTCTTCAGAATACTCCAAACATTTTCTGCTACAATCTTATTTCCTTCCGCAGTAGGGTGAATGCCGTCTCCTTGGTTTAGCTCAGGAATACCAGCAACTCCTTCCAATAAAAATGGGACTAAAGGGATGTTGTTTCGTTTGGCAAGTGTTGGATAAATTTGACTAAAAGAAGAAGTATATGCTTCCCCCATATTAGGAGGGGCCTGCATGCCAGCCAAAATAATGATGGTTTTTGGAAACTGTTTTTTGACCTTATCAATAATAGCCTGAAGGTTTGCTTCTGAAGCCTTCGGGTCAATACCTCTTAACCCATCATTGCCACCCAGTTCCAGAATGAAAATAGCAGGCTCGTAGTTTTCCAAAATCCATTCAACCCTTTCTTTGCCGCCAGCCGTAGTTTCACCACTTAGCCCTGCGTTGATGGACTCATAGGGTAATCCCATTGTTTCAAACTTTTGGTTGATAAGGGACGGGAAAGCTTCATCAGGGTCAAGTCCGTAGCCTGCCGTTAGACTGTTGCCGAAGAAAATCACTTTCTTTTTAGCAGTTACGGTTTCAGTATTGGTTTCTTCCTTGGTTGGTTGGGAAGAGACCTTCTCTGTACTCTTGTTACTTCCGCAAGCTGTAAGTAGTACACACAGCATAACAACTAGCGAAGAAATCATATTTTTGGTCATGTTTTGTATAATTAGCGTCATGTTAGCACCTTTCAATTCTTTTTTAAGATAATACCTTCAAATGCATTGAACAAAAAGATCTAACTTTGCATTCTCCTAAGGGAAAATTTGATCAATGATAAAAGGCAATTGACAGGCCAGCCTGTGAGGTTGTCTGCATTTTGCTAACAAACAAATGAATATGAAAACGCTGTTGATAACGCCTCCTCTAACCCAACTTAATACGCCATACCCTGCGACGGCATACCTGAAAGGGTACCTGAACAGAAAAGGTGAAACGGCATTTCAGGCAGATTTGGGGATCGAACTGGTATTGAAGATGTTCTCCCGCAGTGGACTGGAGCGTATCTTTGATGCAGCAGAAGAGATCATTGATGATTGCTCTGCCAATGCACAGCGTATTTTTTACTTGCAAGATGACTACATTGATGCGGTAGAGCCAGTGATTCATTTTCTTCAGAACTCTGACAGCACCTTTGCTCATAGTATCTGTTCTCGTGAAGTATTGCCTGAAGCCAAGCGTTTCAAGCAACTCTATAATATGGATGTGGCATTTGGTCAGATGGGAATCACAGACAAGGCAAAATACTTGGCAACGCTTTTTCTGGAAGACTTGGGGGATTTTATCATTGAAGCGATCTCTCCGCACTTCGGATTTAGCCGTTATGCAGAAAGCATTGCAATGTCGGCAAGTAGCTTTGATCCTATAGAGGAAGAGTTGAATGAACCACTATCTTTATTGGATGAGCTCCTGCTGGAGTTATTGGAGGAGAAAATACAATCTACCCAGCCAGATTTTATAGCCTTTACAGTGCCATTTCCCGGTAACCTTTATGGAGCGCTCAAGTGTGGACAGTACTTGAAAGCGCATTATCCTGATATCAAAATTGCAATGGGAGGAGGTTATGCCAATACCGAACTCCGAGATCTGACAGACCCAAGGGTATTTGATTACCTTGACTTTATCACATTAGACGATGGTGAGGGGCCAATTATGCAGGTAATCAAGTTGATTAAGGGTGAGGTGAAACCTGAACATTTACAGCGTACGTTTATCCGTAATGAGCAGGGCAAAGTGGAGTTTGTAGACTTCAAAATGCAGGCATTTGTACCACATTCTGAAGTGGGAACACCAGACTACACAGGCTTGCCACTAGACAAATACCTTTCGGTAATAGAGGTGGCAAACCCTATGCACAGACTCTGGAATGATGGTCGTTGGAACAAGCTGACAGTAGCACATGGTTGCTATTGGAAAAAATGCTCGTTCTGTGATGTATCATTGGATTACATCGGACGCTATGATGGAGCACCAGCCAAGTTGCTGGTAGATCGAATTGAAGAGTTGATTAATACCACAGGGCAAACCGGTTTCCATTTTGTGGATGAAGCGGCTCCCCCACTTGCCTTAAGGGATCTTTCTTTGGAATTGATTAGAAGAGGTATCAAAATCACATGGTGGGCAAATATCCGTTTTGAAAAAACATTTTCAGAAGACCTTTGCAAGCTGATGGCATCGGCAGGCTGTATCGCTGTATCCGGTGGTCTGGAGGTAGCATCTGACCGTCTATTGAAGATGATGAAAAAAGGTGTAGACATAGAACAGGTGGCAAGAGTGACCAACAGTTTTATGAAAGCCAACATTATGGTACATGCCTACCTGATGTATGGATTCCCGACACAGACAGAACAGGAAACCATCGACTCTTTGGAAATCGTTCGTCAGCTCTTTGAACATAACTGTATTCAGTCTGGTTATTGGCACAGGTTCTCGATGACAGCGCATGCTCCAATCGGGTTGGAACCTGAGAAGTTTGGTGTCAAAAGAATAGGACCGGATTTTGGGGGCTTTGCCAAGAATGATTACGATCATGAAGACCCGACAGGAGCTGACCATGGTATATTTACAGAAGGTTTGAAATTAGCCCTGTTTAATTATATGCATGGGGCAGGGATGGAGCACGAGGTGGAAGAGTGGTTTGACTTTGCGACCAAACCTACTACACATCATCAGCATTTGATTAGCGATGCGATTCACCGCCATAAAGAGCAGGATGATGAAAAGCTGAATAACGCACTGATCTGGATGGGTAAGATGCCTTTTGCAGAGGAGTATAAAGTGAAGAAAAAGGGAAGTATACAGACCCGAGTAAGACTGACTTTCTTTGGCCGAAAAGAAGACTTAGAGGTGACGACAACCCCTGAAGAAGCTGAGTGGTTGATTCCTTATTTGGAACAAAGTCACGTATATCAAGAAGAGCCTGCAAATCTGAAAGAGATGAAGGAAAGTTATGAGTCACACTTTGGTAGACCATTCAAAAAATTTGTCAATGAAAACCTTTGGCAGCAGCTTCGTAAAAATGGTTTGTTGTTGATTAGGTTGTGAAAATAAAGAATAGGTAGTGACAATCTATCTTAATCATTAGTGAAAAATAAAATCAGACACTGAGTCTGTTGCTAATAATAAAAAAAAGGCGAATTATATGGTTCGCCTTTTTTATTTACAGCGGTTTCAAAAAGCTATATCTAATATTTTTTGAGATGGTGGAATTGTAAATATCTACAAGATATAGAGTAAGATGTGAAGGTTTATGCTAAATTTAGTGTGAGATTAATTTAACTTATTTCTTAGTCATCACAGTGATAAAGGGTCTTTATGAATATGTTTTAATTATTCTTTCTGATGTCATATTTCTAATAATTAGATCGAATTATGATTTTATCAATTTTTTTAAGTGTAGTCTTTATTGTACTTGGTGTAATTCATTTCAATTGGGTAATCGGAGGGGAGTTTGGGTTTGCTGAATCATTGCCTACTAAGGAAAATGGAGAAAGGGTATTGAATCCGAAAAAGCTAGACAGTGCCATAGTAGGTCTTGGGTTAACAGCATTCGGAATTTTTTATGTGATTAAATCAGGATTGGTGGTTTTCAGCTTACCTGACTGGATAATGGACTATGGAAGTTGGATAATACCCTCAATATTTCTTTTGCGGGCAATTGGTGAGTTTAAATATGTTGGATTTTTCAAAAGTATAAAGCATACAACTTTCGGGAAGTTAGATACAAAGTTCTTTTCCCCATTATGTTTGTTGATAGGCATATTCGGAATATTGATTCATCTTATGAGGTAAATAATTGATGGAGAGTTCAGTCATATATATTATCAAAATGATAGCAAAAAAATATTGAGAAGAAATGAGCATATTTAAAAAACTTTTTGGGAAAGAATCAAAAAAAGAAGATTCACAGACTAGCTTGAATGGGTTTAGTACATATGAAAAACCTGATTGGTATTCATTAAATGAACTACTCAGTTTACATGCAGGGTTATCACTTGAAAAGCAACTCATTTTTGGAGATGTAATAGGTGATAATTCATGGCAATTTGATATGGGTTCAGGTACAATCTCTTTTGGAGATAATTTAACTTTTCCGGTTCAAGTGATAGGTTCTTTATCATTTAATGATAACTCTTGGATGTGGGGATGGGCAAATGCCCAAAGTGGAATACCTGAGCATTTACTTGAGCAGTCAATGCAATTGAAAAGTATTGGAGAAGAGAAAAAAGTCAAAGAACTAGTAGAAGGACATTTTTCTGTAGAAGAGAACTTTGAACATAAAATAGGGATGATAGCTTGTGGTTATTTTAGTTCAAAAAGCTATTACTGTGCAAATTATGGGCAAGGGACTCTAGTTGTGACCATTGATAGTGATCAAATACCTGCTATTGAAAAAAGTAGATTGGAGAAAGTGATAACTGTATTTCCCCAATTGATTGGTAATATTGAGTTAAATCATAAAGAGGCTTTTGTTAATTACTTAATTGATAGAGGTTTTCAACTTAAAGTTGAAGAAGACAAAATTGAGGGATTAAATGGTGGCAAGCTAATAGTAGGGGAATTTGATCAGTTATCAAGGCTTAAATCTTTGAACGGTAAATTATAATCTAACAATTCAAGCAGTGTTTAAACTGATATATAATAAAAAAGGTCTTTTGGAATTGTAACCGAAAGACCTTTTTATTTTTAGCAGGGAGAAAGTATCAGATTTGATCTTCGTGATAGCCCAAGAGCTTGCGTAGCGTGCGAAGCATATGGTCTATGTCATCCTGTCCAACAACCTCTTCATATTCCTTTCTTATTTCTACGTGACAATGATACAAGTCCAAACGCTTCTGTTTCCCTTTGTCGGTTAGTTTGAGCAGTATAGCTCGCTTGTCAGTTTGATGAGGCTCTGTATAGATATAGCCAGCAGATTCCAAAATCTTCACCACCTTATTCATCCCTTGCTTGGTGATTTTGGCAAGCCTAGCCAGTTCATTATTGATTGTGCCATCAGGGTCAATATTTACCAGTAGCACGATATGCCCCATCTTAAAATCATTATACCCACGAGCCAGCATTTTTTCTGTAAACTTTTGCTCCATGTCTTTTCGGAGCAGAGCAAGTAGTCTGGGTAGGCTGTGCTTTTGTCTTTGAGCTATAAATGTCATCCATTCATCCAGTGTGCGTTCCATTTCATTGTGATATTGAGTTTATAAATAGTAGTTGGTAGTTCCTCCATTTTACCCATGACAAATATATGAATAAAAATAAAGTAAATTAAGTTGACCTTTTGGTCAATCTAGTTTACTTTTGTCGCCGTTCAAAAAAATACTTCTATGGAAAAAGAAATACCATCAACTCCGAAAAAGGGTAACAAAAAGCTAATCCAGCTAATTTTTGCCGCAATCCTGTTAGCGGCAGCAGGGTTTGGTGTCAAAGAAACTATGTACTCGTTACATCACGAGACTACAGACAATGCCCAAATCGAAGGGCATACTTATCCAGTGATTTCAAGAGTATCAGGATATATCAAAAAATTGAAGGTGTCTGATTATGGACAAGTAGGCGCTACTGATACTTTGGTTTATATCGAGGATGAAGAATACCGCATCGCTGTAGACCGAGTAAAAGGTGATTACCAATTGGCTAAGGCTAACCTGAAAGAGGCTGAGGCTAACAAGCTTAGTACAGAAGCTCGTTTGCGTGTAGCTCGTTCCAATGCTCAGGTAGTAAGCATTCAGAAAGAAAAAGCAACTACTGACCTGAACAGGGCTAAAGCACTTTTTGCAGACAATGCCTTGACTAAAAAGGCTTTGGAGGATGCAGAAGCGCAATTCCAAACCATCTCTCAGCAGTACCAAGTAGCACAGAATGAGATCATCCTTGCTAAAAGTAACCTTCAGGTAGCTGAGTCAGAGGTGATCAAAGCACATTCTTCAGTAGAGATCAAGAAAGCAGCCCTTGATCAGGCTGTATTGGATCTTTCTTACACCAAGATTCCGGCACCAGGTAGCGGTCGAATCGGTAAGCTGCAAGTAGAGCCAGGACAGTTTGTAAAGGCTGGTCAGCCGCTATTCACCATTGTGGATGATAAGGATTTCTATGTAGTGGCTAATATGAAGGAGACACAACTGGAGCATATTCAAGTAGGACAGGAAGCTGAAGTGATGATTGATAGCTACCCCGACTTAGCTCTAAAGGGAAAGGTGGAAACAATTTCACGAGCTACGGGTGCCAAGTTCTCTTTACTGCCTCCTGACAATGCAACAGGTAACTTCGTGAAGGTAGTGCAAAGAGTACCTGTTGTAATTCGCCTGACTGATGTGAAACAACATATGGATCTGCTTCGCGCTGGTTTGAGCGTAGAAGTGTCATTGTCTTACTAAGAAAAAAATACTGAACTGATATTATGGCAGCAAAAGGACTCACCAAATGGATCATCGTGATCACTACGATCTCAGCGACGATCCTTGAGCTGATTGACACCACTATCGTAAACGTGGCGCTCTCTCAGATCAGTGGTAACCTGGGGGCGACCATTGAGGATACCTCCTGGGTGGTGACCGCCTATGCGATCGCCAACGTAATTGTCATTCCATTGACGGGCTTCTTGGGCTCGTATTTTGGTCGGAAAAACTACTATTTCGCTTCCATTCTCCTGTTTACACTTTCCTCTTTTCTGTGTGGAAATTCGACGAGTTTGGAGGAGCTGGTATTCTTCCGATTTATACAAGGTATAGGAGGTGGCGCATTATTGTCTACTTCACAGTCTATACTTTTTGACGCTTTTGACATAAAGGACCGTCCAATTGCCGCTGCCATTTTTGGTATGGGGGTAATTATTGGTCCTACAGTCGGACCTACCCTTGGAGGTTACATAGTGGATAACTTCCATTGGTCACTCATTTTTGATATCAACGTACCAATTGGTTTGATAGCGGCTTTCTTGGTATTCACTTTCATTGAGAAGAAGCCGGAGGAGCACAATATTGACCGAAAGAAAATTCATATCGATACGCTTGGTATTGTACTGTTGTCAATATGGGTAGGAGCACTTCAATATATCTTGGAAAGAGGGCAGGCTGAAGACTGGTTTGAAGCCAAGCACATTATAGTGTTGACGGTAGTTACAGTTATAGCATTTGTGTGGTTTATCTGGCATGAGCTGCACACAGAACATCCTGCCATCAACCTGCGGGTATTGCAGAATGGTACTTTGGCAGTGACGACCATATTTACCTTTATAATGGGTTTTGGTATTTACTGCTCCATGTATGTGTATCCAGTATGGATGCAACAGTTTATGGGGTATACACCTACTTTGACAGGGGTCAGTTTGTTCCCAGGAGCCTTACTTTCAGCTGTGCTGATGCCTTTTGTGGGTAAGTCTTTACAGCGAGGGGTTGCGCCGAAGTACTTGATTATGATCGGGTTTTCGATGTTTGCCGTATTTTGCTTCTGGATGTCAGGAGCAAGCCCTGAAGCAGGTTTTGCCTTCTTCTTTATGCCACTTATGTTACGGGGTGTAGCCATGTCATCATTGAGTGTACCACTTTCCAATCAGGCAGTTTCGGGGCTTTCATCAGAAAAAATGCCTCAGGGTATTGCCATCAATAATATGATGCGCCAGTTGGGAGGAGCGTTTGGTATCGCCATGATGAACACCTATCTGGCAAGAACGTTTGCAGCCAACCGAGGTCATTTGATTTCCTATGTAACTCCTGACAGTCCGGATGTACTTGATCGTCTCAATGCATTTATTTCAGGGTTTGTGGCAAAGGGGATGAGCTTGGCAGATGCACAGCATGCTGCTTATGGTATGCTGGAGAAAATGGTAGACAAGCAGGCATACTTACTAACCTATCTGGAGTCTTTCAGGTTGGTTGGGGCATTCTTCGTTTGTATTCTTCCGCTACTGCTTTTTGTAAAGCCCGTGAAGGTAACAGCCAAGATAGACGATGCAGGGCATTGATGGCCTGTATGACTAACAGATTGATTCTTTTGACTAGCGTCAAGATATAAAGCATTCATTCTTATGAAGAAAATAATAACAATTGCCGCCTTGCTTGCGATGGGAACAGGTGTAGTGGCGCAGGAAAAGGTGCCTAGCCATTTGGATCAATGGATTCAGGCATCCTTTGAAAACTTTCCCAATATTCGCTCAGCCAAGTTGCAGCAGCAATTGGCAGAGGATTATGTGCAGTATCAAAAAGGCAACCTGTTGCCAACAGTAAGTGGTACGGCTAATTACCATTACCTGTATCCGGCACCTTCTATTCAATTTCCAGGTTCGGATCTAGCTTTCCAACCTTTTCCAAATCACAACTATAGTGTAGCGGTACAGGCTAGGCAGCTGATTACAGACTTTGGACGCACAGAAAGTGAAGTAAAGAAAGCACAGACTTCTGTTGAACAATCAGCACTTCAGACAGAAGAGGTAAAGGAACAGTTGGCATATGAGATTTCTCGCTTGTACTTGAACCTTGCTTTTGTAGAGAAAAGTATTGAAGTACAAAATGCCAATATTCAGGTATTGGAAGAGACTGAAAAACTAGTGCAGAGCCGTATCAAGAACGGGGATGCATTGGATCTGGATTTATTGAATGTTCAGGTTCAGCTTGAAAACAGCCGTAACCAGCGCAAAGATTTCCAGAACGCAGAGGAGAAGTTATTGGCATCGATTGCTTACCTGACAGGTACCGATCCTATCAATATCTCGAAAGATGAAAGTGCCCTGAATTGGACTACAGAGCTGTTGGCGTCTAAGTCAATGGAAGAGAGTTTTGAAAGCAATACGGCAGTTAAGCTGGCAAAAACGGAAGAGGAAATCGCTTCAACCGAATTGCATACAGCGGAAGCTAGCCATATGCCATCACTTTATGTAGATGCAGCAGCTGGTTTCAAGAATGGTTACCTTCCGTTATTGGATGAAACCAAGTTCAATTACAGTGCAGGTATCACGCTTTCTGTGCCTATTTATCATGGCAAAAAGCTGAACCGTCAGCAGGAGATGGCCAGAAAGAAACTGGATATCGCAAAACTGTCAACAGAAAATACAGAAAGTAGCCTGCATAAGGAATGGCGTCAGGTTTTGGCTGATATTGAAACCAATCAAGAGAAGCTGAATTCATCTCAGACGCTAATTCAGCAAGCTGAACGTGCCTTGGAAATAGCTAAAGCGCAATACAAGCACGGGGTGATTACTTATGTAGATCTTCAGAATGCCAATAATGCATTGTTGCAGGCACGTCTGACACAGTTGCATAACCGATACCAATTGAGCAATGCACAATTGGAAGCACTTCGTCTGCAAAGTGAGCACTTCTGGCAAGAAGGATAAGAACTTAGAACTTACGTGTGATGTGATATAGTAAATTAGGCCCCCGAGCATTTGTTTGCTTGGAGGCCTTCCCTTTTTTAATTTCTACTGAAATTTCCACTATTGGCACTCCAGCTTTCGGAGACACCACCTGAACCAGACCAAGTAGTAAAGCTGAAATTACCATTCCCATTGCTTGTACCCGAAATAATGTAGGCACTCACAGCATTGCCATTTCTATTCCAACTTAAAGGCGTATTGGAGGTACAGGTTTCTGGACCTTGACCATTACTTTTCAGGAAGTATGCCTTACCGCTGCCATAGACTTTTGCACTGCCATTGCTCTCCACCAATACGGCAGTTGCTTCATCAACACCTACACCTTTGACGCCACTGGCGCCAAAATCCTTAAAGAAGCGAGCCATAAACGTAAAATGCCTTCCTTGTCTGTCTCGCTCATTGTAGTGAGAGTCTGTTACCACCCCTGTCATATATGGCACAGCCAGAAAGCCGTCTCCCAATCCAGCCATATAATTATTATATGGATCATCTAATGCTTCATCAGAGTAAACAGTTCCGTTGGATGCTGCATAATAGTAAGCTCCTAATACCGCTAATCCAGCACTAGATCCACCAATGGGTACATTACGTTGCGTTACTGCATTGTTGATGGCTGTTTCAAGTTGTGAATCTTTCCAGAAGCTGACATAGTCATCTTGGTCACCACCAGCGATAAAGATCCCTTCAGCCTTGTTTACGAGGTCTATAGTAGTGGTATGGTCAGCGTCAGAGCGGGAGTCTACCACAATAGTTCTCACGGAGTTTACGCCTCCGACATCACTATAAATATAATTGTTGTACCCATCAGAGCTAGAAGAGCGGAGAACAACAAAGTCACCACCATTGGCCTTTTGTGTTAGGAAGTCAAATGCGGCATCTTCAGCAGTAGTATACGAGTCAGCACCTCCCATTAAGGCAATACCAGCAGATGGAGTAGTGACAATATCAGAGCTGTTACCAGTGGTATAGACAGTAGGTCCTCTACCACTACCTTTGCGGTTGTTGGAATCTTCTGTTGAGGTTTCTTCGGGCGTAGCATCACAGCCCATCAGGAATGCCATGGCAATAGTGGCACTCCATAAACAGAGTTTGTTCAGTTTCATTGTAAAGCGAAATTATTAAATGAAGAATAAAGGGTACAGCAAAGTGTACCTATACTTAAGGTTTGATATACACAGAGAGAAATAGTCTATTCACATTGACAGAGGCATATACAAAAGGATAGCACTACTCAATGCGAAAAGCACTTCTGAATAATCAAGAAGAAAAGGTCAATTGGGATTTATTGAGAGAGAGGAAAAAAATCAACAGTCAAAAATAGGCTGCAAGTTGCGCAGACTTATTTTCTTGCCTTGGATGGCATCCGATTTCCGCTTGGAAGTAGGCATATGGAAAATAAAATCTAGCATACTGTTGTAATATGGACTAAGTGATTAAAATTTCTTCGTTTTAAATTTATGTCGAATTATATAACATATCAAGGCTTTTTTGTGAAATTTTATTTCAGTCAATCTGTTTTTAACAATATGAGTTGGAGGTTTTGTAAGTGAGGCAATGAACTTGGTAAGTTTTGGAGCGTGGCAAATAAAAAAGCACCACCCAATAGGTAGTGCTTTTACTGAACTAAAAAACGTGTTACAAGTCTGCCAACTTTGTAATCGTCCTAAAGCAAATAAACCATGGCAGACCGTAATAGAAGTACGGTCTGATAAAAGGATATTATTTTTTTGAATGGTAGTGGTCTTGGAAGGAATACAGGAGTTGATATTTTTTCAGAAATACCTGATCAATAATGGAGGATTTCGGAATCGGACACCTTTATCAGGTAAATAGTATGCTATCCATCATCATGACTTTGAGGTTTACCCCAAAAGACGTTTCGGGTAAAGCTCAGCATTGCTTGGAGAAGCAGTTAGCTTGATATTTTAGTGTTCACAAGCGTACAGTTTTTATCAAAATGAACAGATTTTTTAGTAGTTGATTATAAATTTTTAACATTCAACTAATTGTTATTCAGGTTTTTATGAGAATTGGTATGTCGTTGGAATAAAGTAGTAGTGTCAAATTAATTAAATAATCCTTCCTGTACAGAATTGCACAGGAAATGACATTTAACTAACAGATCATTATTCTAGTGTCATTTTAATTTTTATAAAACTCCAATGAAAAAATTATTACCAATTCTTCTATTGTTTTTTACACTGAATGCTATTGCCAACGGTGACCCTAACAATGCAAAAAAATTCGGTACTGTATCAGGAAATGTGGTAGAGCAAGGTAGCAGTACACCTGTAGGATATGCGACTGTAGCTTTGATGCAGGAAGGTAAGTCTGTAACAGGTGCCTTGACCAAAGATGATGGTACTTTTGAAATCAGTAAGATTCCATTAGGTGATTACAACTTGGTGGTTAAGTTTATTGGTTATCAGGAATTCAGTAAAGCTGTTTCTTTCACTTCTGAAAACCACACCCTCAAACTTGAGAATATAACACTATCACTTTCTGATAAAGTCTTGGACGAAGTAACCGTTCAGGGAGAAAAGGTGAACGTTGAGTACAAGCTAGGCAAGAAGATCGTGAATATGAGTGAAGAGCTGGTGAAAGGCAGTACTTCCGTTTCAGATGCCTTGGGTAAAGTGCCAGAAATTAACGTGGATGCTTCAGGTAATATTAGCTTGAGAGGAGACCGCAACGTTCGTGTACTGATTGACGGAAAGCCAACACAAGGGAATGTGGCAGATGTTCTTCAGTCATTGCCACCAGATGCCGTAGAAAATGTAGAAGTAATTACCAACCCTTCTGCCAAGTATGATCCTGATGGACTTTCAGGTATCATCAACATCGTGACCAAGAAGAACAAGATGGAAGGAATGAATGGTTCTGTCAATGTAGGCGCAGGTGTAAGAGATAAATACAATGTAAATGGTAACCTGAATGTAAAGAAGGGTAAGTTGAATGTAGGGCTTTCAGGAGCTTACCGTAACGACAGGTACTATAACAAGGGTAACTTTACCAGAAGCTACTTGAATTCGGGAGAAAAACTTGACCAACAGTACAACGAGATTTCCAATCCAAATTTTGGCTACTTCAAGCTTAATGCGGACTACTATATAGATTCTACAAAAGTGCTTTCAGCTTTTATCAACGGTAACAAGTGGAATTACAAGCAGCAAAACTTCTTTGGTTACGACTACCGTAATGATCAGGGAGAGTACCTCTTCAGTCAGAATGGTATTGGTAGGTTAGCTTCAGATGGACGTAACATTGGTATGGATATCAACTACCGTCAGGATTTGAAAAAAGGTAGCTTGGAACTGGATTTCTATGCCAATGACGGCGCCAATGAGTTCTACTCCAACAGTGAAGTAAACGGTGAGACAGCTGAGCAGTCTTATACATCGGGTAATACGATGAAAGCAGCTTGGAATGTGTATGTGGGTGAGGTGAATTTCACTCATGAACTGACAGAAAAACTGAAACTGGAAGCAGGTTATAAAGGCGAAATTATTGATGCCTCATCAGAAAATGTGTTGAGCTTGAACGAGACACAGACATCTTTAATTTTTCCATTCCAGTCACAATTGCATGCTGGCTACATGACACTTTCAACAGAACTGAAAGGTATTGAAATGAAGTTGGGCTTACGTGCGGAGCATGCCAATATGTCTAGTGACAGCACACTGATTGATTACTCTAGTCTCTTCCCGACACTGCACCTGCAAAAGAAATTGGGAGAGATGAATAGCCTGAGCCTAAGCTACAGCCGAAGAGTAAGAAGACCGGAAATCGATTGGATTTTGCCGATTGAAGTGCAGACAGACCCTCAAAATATCCGAGTTGGTAACCAAGGGCTACAACCTTCTTATACCAATTCCATTGAGTTGGGTCTGAACCACAATGCCAAAAATTACTCATTGAATGCCAGTATCTATACAAGGTTGAGTAATGACGTGATTCGTCAGATTACTACGTTTGATGAAGATAGAAATGTCAACATATCACAGTTCCAGAATATTGGAAAAACAACCAACTATGGTATCTCGCTTTCAAGTGATGTAACCATTACAGACTGGTGGAAAGTAAACGGAGGAATTGACCTTTTCCACTTTGATATTGATGAGGATCAGTTCCCATTACCGAACAGAACACTTTTCAACTGGAATGGTAAGCTTAATACGACCTTCACTTTACCTAAGGAACTGACTTTGACAGTCAATGGTAACTACAGTGGTAAGCAGTATGGTGCGCAGGATATCAATTTGGCAGCATACAATCTGGAAGCAAGCGTTACGAAGAAACTGTTTAACAAGAAAGCAGACCTTACATTGAGTGCTAACCATTTGGCATTCAATGGTGAACGTACAGAAATTTACTACGATGGCTTTACACAGTACAATGAAACGTTGTGGGAAAACCCAGTTTACCGTATGTCATTCACCTACAGATTCGGAAAGATGAAGATGAAGAACAGGGAGCGTAGCACTGGTAACGGTGGTGGATTTATGTAAGAGAATCATAGAGGAGAGATAGAAAATCTCAAATCTATAAGTTTTAATATGGGAGTTATATTGGAAGGGTGTTACCTGCTTAGGTAGCATCCTTTTCTTGTTTCAGCCACATCTCAAAGAGCTCATGATAGTTTTGTAACTTTAGGCAGTAGCACTGAACGTACAAATGAAATGAAACTATCTCTCCCTAATGCACAACAGGTACTGCACGACAGTACTCGAACACTAAAGCGTTTCCCTCTCTCCATGCTTTCTGCAGCAGTAGCGACAGTTATATCAGTCTATCTCATTGAGCGGGAAGAAGCGATTCAACACTTGGAGCCTTACTTTCGCATCATTCATGTCAGTCTGTTGGGGATACCACTTTTCTTGGGAATTGATCTCCTTGGTGAAAAGTTTAAACTGTCGCCAACATTGAAAGTAGTTTCAATGCTTTGTGGGCTGTTTTTTCTGTTGGCTTATTATGCGACTCTACCGGAGGAAATGACCAATATCCATTTTTCGAGAGCAGCTATTATGATGCTTACAGTACATTGCTTTGTGTCAGTAGCGCCTTTTTTAAGTAGGGGAAACTATAGGGCTTTTTGGGAGTACAATACACAGCTTTTTCTACGTTTTTTTGGAGCATTTGCTTATGCAATCATGCTTTTTACAGGACTGTCCATTGCTCTGCTGGCATTGGATAAGCTATTGGGAGTAGAGGTCAATGAGGACTTGTTTGCGGAGCTGTTAGTCATTTTGTTGGGACTTTTCAATACATGGTTTTTTTTGGCAGGAGTACCTGATGATATAGATTCATTGGAGGAGGAACAACAGTATCCAACGGAGTTGAAAGCCTTTACGCAGTATGTATTGGTACCATTGGTCAGCATTTATCTGGTAATTCTATACCTCTATATGATAAAGATCGGTTTGACATGGGACTGGCCTAGAGGAATGGTTTCATGGCTGATCCTGTTTTTATCATTGCTGGGAATTCTCTCAAGCTTGTTACTATACCCTGTTCGGCAGCAGCAGGAGAATCAATGGCTGTATCACTTTTCAAGGTTGTTTTATTGGCTACTATTACCTCTGACAGCCCTGTTGGTAGTGGCTTCTTGGAGACGGATTTCGGACTATGGGTTTACTGAGTTACGTTATTTTCTGTTGGCTATAGCACTGTGGCTTATTGGAGTCACCATTTATATGTTGCTTAACCGGCGGCAAAACATCAAGGTTTTTCCGCTGACCTTGGGTATTATTTCATTGGTCACAGCTTTTGGTCCTTGGAGTGCTTTTAATGTGTCAAGAAAAAGTCAATTGAACAGGTTAGAGAAAATACTCCAAGAGTATGCACTATTGGAAGATGGAAAACTGAAACCATCAGATGATAAATTATCTTTTGAGGGTAAGAAAGAAGTCAGCTCTATAGTAAGCTATCTTGTGAGGGTACATGGATACAGGACATTACAACCTTTGGTGCCTATTTCCTTGGATTCGCTTTTAAAAGACGAAAACAGGCGACAATACCCTGAGGCAATAATGCATGCGGCATTTGGAACCGAATTTGTCAGAAAGTGGGAAAATGTATCCCAGAAAATGTTTTCAATTCAGCTAAACAGGTCTGAGAATAGTGCATATGATGTGAAAGGGTATGATTATGTATTGGAATGTGAATTTGCAGGAAGAGATCATGAGGATATTTCAGATTACCTCCTAACTGATGGGAGTAAGTTATCCATTACCTTTGATCGCAACACTTCTACTTTAAAGGTTCTTCGAAACAGGCAAAATATTCATACAGTCCCGTTGAAGGGATTTGTTGAAAAACTGGTTGAAAATAATCCGACCGGTAGGGATGGTATATTCTTGTCACAGAGTGAGTTAAAGGTAAAAGCACAAAACAGGAACGGTAAAGTACAAGTCTGTTTTCAATATATGGATGGAGAATTGGATAAAGAGAGGATAAAATTAAATAACATGAAGATTATCATGCTTTTAGAAGTAAAATGATTTTGAAAGCAATTGTTAATGACTTATCTTAAAGTAACAATGATGAAGCTAAAAATATTTCAATATACATTTTAGCAAATAAACCAAACAGTCCGATCAGGCCGCTATCCACTAGCGGTCTTTTTTTGTTTTAGGGGGGCTATAAATCAAGTTAATCTTACTTCTGAAACTGAGGTATTTTTATCTTTGCCATTCCAGAACATAACCAATCTGCTAAATGGACAAACAGACTATAATTGAGAAGACAGCCTCATTTATCAAGGCGAAATTTGAAGGAGAAGGATCAGGGCATGACTGGTGGCATATCTACCGTGTATGGAAAAGTGCTATCAGCATCGCTGAAGCTGAAGGCGCTGACACTTTTATTGTTGAGCTAGGAGCCTTGCTGCACGATATTGCAGATCACAAATTCCATAATGGAAGCTTGGATGAAGGGCCAAAACAGACACGAAACTGGTTGGTAGAAGTAGGGGCAGACACCGAAACAGTGGAAAAGGTTTGTGAAATTGTAGCCAATGTGTCTTTCAAAGGTGCAGGCACACAATCAGTCATGACGACATTGGAAGGGAAAGTGGTGCAGGATGCTGATAGGTTGGATGCCATTGGTGCGATCGGAATTGCGAGAACATTTGCTTATGGAGGCTTTAAACAACGGGAAATTTATAACCCTGAGATACCACCAGTAATGCATGATGACTTTGAGTCTTACAAGAAAAATACAGCGCCTACGATCAACCATTTCTATGAGAAGCTCCTTTTATTGAAGGATCGTATGAATACCGTAACGGGAAAAAGAATTGCAGAAGAAAGACACCGCTATATGGAGATGTTTTTGGAGCAGTTCTATCAGGAATGGGAAGGTAAAAGATAAGGTGGAAGACATTAGATTTGGGATTCAGTCTCTTATCTAATGTCTTTTTCACTTATATCTAGAATAACTCAATTAACTCTTTTAGAGAGATGATTTCGGCGCCAACGTATTCGTTGTGTTCTACAGCATCAGGATTGTAGTAAACTGAAAACATGCCTGCATTATTGGCTCCCACAATATCAGTGTTGAGGTTATCTCCAATCATGGCACTTTGGTCAGCGGCTGCACCTGCCTGTTTCATGGCAAACTCAAAGATCTCCTTGCTAGGCTTCTTGTGTCCTGTACACTCAGAAGTTACCACAGAATTGAAGTAGTGAAAGATATTGGAGTAACGCATCTTTGTGCTTTGTACATCTGCAAAGCCATTGGTCAGGATATGCAGGTAATACTTGTTTTGCAAGTGCTCCAATGCTTCAATGGTATCCGGAATCAGGTAAGGCTTTTTAGGGCATCGTTCGAGGTATTCTTTTCCAAGATTGGCAGGGCATACTGCCGCAGGGATGTTCAACAACTCAAACATCATCGGGAAGCGACGATCACGAATAGTCTCTTTTGTGATACGACTCTCGTTGTAATGTGACCACAACTCAGCGTTGATTTTGCGAAAAGCAGCGATAAAGTGGTCTTTAGATGCAGACCCTTTGCTCAGCAAATCAACACGGTGAATGTCATACAATTCTTCTAGTGTTTCTTCAGAACACCGTTCAAAATCCCAAAGTGTATGGTCTAGGTCAAAGAAAAGGTGCTTGAAAGTATTTCTTTTCAGGTTCATATAAGGACATCTTTTTCGTAAAGGGTTCATCATCACCCTTATTGCAGAGAAAGCCAGGCTATTTTGGTTTCCCTCATTTTCTAGAAACAAACATAAGAATACAATTGTTGAAACTGAACTATTTTTCTGATTGCTATATCCTCCTTATTTTTTGATACAAGTAAGATGGAATGATATTTTTTGGCGATACATCCTTTTCTCCCAAAAAAAATCCTGTCAAAATCAGATTTTAAATTTCATTGTAAAAGCCAATGATGCATTGGGCTTTGTCAAAAATATCCAATTTTTGATGAAGTGTAAACTGTTATGAGGTCGTTATTTAGACCTTTTAGATAGTGTTTTTTATGAAATTTTTTTCTCAAAAAATCCATTTTTGGATGCAGTAAATCACCTCTTGGTGAAATTAAATTTTGATTATTTTAAATAAATGAAATTAAATTCTGATAATTGTTGTTTTTATGTTTGTATATAATTGTAAATAATACAACTAATAATATATTTCTGAAGTTCAAATCATTATCCAACTTAATTACTATTTTTGTCCGCAACACTGATGGAGTTATTACGCAATAAAAACATACAGATCTATGGCACTTGTTGAAATGGTTTTGCCAGCTATGGGTGAGAGCGTATTTGAAGCAACCGTTCTTACTTGGCTGAAAAACGTTGGAGATAAAATTGAAACTGATGAGTCAGTACTGGAAGTAGCTACGGATAAAGTAGATACAGAAGTCCCTGCACTTCAGGATGGCATTATCAAGGAAATTCTAGTAAAAGAAGGAGACGTAGCTCAAGTAGGACACCCAATTGCTATTATTGAGGTAGAGGGTGAAGGTAGTGAAACAGTGGCTACACCTGCAGCTGAAACGGCAGAAACACAGACAACAACTGTTCAGACTGAAACGGCGGTAGCTCAGCCAGCTGCACAAGCAACAGCTGTAAGTGGAGACCGTTTTTATTCACCTTTGGTAAAGAGCATTGCTAGAGAAGAGGGAATCCCTGCGGCAGAGTTGGATACAATTCCAGGTACAGGCAAAGATGGCCGCCTGACTAAGAAAGATATGCTAGCTTACGTAAAAGATCGTAAGAATGGAGGTGCAGTTGTTCAGCCAACAGCACAACCAGCAGTAGCTGCTCAGCCATCAACTCCTGCTCCTAAACCTGTAGCACCAGCAGTTTCAGTGGGTGGTACAGATGAGATTATTGAGATGGACCGTATGCGTAAGATGATTGCCGACAGAATGGTAGCCTCTAAACATACAGCGCCTCACGTAACTTCATGTGTAGAAGCAGACCTGACAAACATCGTAAACTGGAGAAACAAGTGGAAGAATGAGTTCAAGAAGCGTGAAGGTCAGTCACTGACGTTTATGCCTATTCTTATACAAGCAATTGCCAAAGCGATCAAGGACTTCCCGATGATTAACGTTCAGGTGGATGGCAACAGAATTATCAAGAAAAAAGACATCAACATTGGTATGGCTGTAGCGTTACCTTCAGGTAACCTGATTGTGCCAGTTATCAAAAATGCTGATAGATTGAGCTTAAGTGGATTGGCAATGGCCATTAATGACTTGGCTTACAGAGCGAGAGAGAACAAGCTGAAGGCAGAAGATCTACAAGGAGGTACTTATACACTTTCTAATATTGGTTCATTTGGTAATACAATCGGTACACCAATCATCAACCAACCACAGGTAGCGATTATGGCAGTAGGTGCTATCAAGAAAAAGCCAGCTGTAATTGAAACTCCTCAAGGAGACCTGATTGGTATCCGTCAAATGTGTTACTTCTCACACTCTTATGACCACAGAGTAGTAGATGGCGCATTGGGTGGTATGTTTGTACGTAGAGTATGTGACTACCTTGAGCAGTGGGATATGAACCAAACGGTTTAACTGTCAAGTACTAGGCAATAGATAAAAAAATAAGACTTGGGATACATGTTATCTCAAGTCTTATTTTTTGTCCTTTAATATAAGTGAAGTTCACTTACCTTCCTTTACGCTTTTTACAAAGCGATTGATATCACCTTCCAAGTCTTTGCTGTCAGCGAGTAGCTTGATAAAAGCACTTCCGATAATGGCCCCACTAGCAGAGCTACAAGCTTCTTTAAACGTCTCATGGTTGGAAATACCAAAACCGATCAGACGTGGGTTCTTCAGCTGCATATCTTCTACACGCTTGAAGTAGGCACGTTGCCCTTCTGTAATATCTGTTTTAGCACCTGTAATACTTGATGAAGATACCATGTAGATAAACCCTGAAGAGTTTTCATCAATTTGGCGAATACGTTCTTCCGAAGTTTGCGGTGAGATCAGGAATACGTTGTGTAAGCCATGCTTTTCAAAAACAGTCTTATACTCTTCAACATACTCTTGCATTGGCAGGTCTGGAAGGATGACACCATCAATTCCAACTTCAGCACAAGCCATGCAGAAACGCTCAAGTCCATACTGTACCACAGGGTTTACGTAGCCCATCAATACCACAGGGATGTCACTTTTTTGGCGCAGTGTTTTTAGCTGCTCAAAAAGCTTATGGATCGTCATACCATTATCCAAGGCTGTTTGGTTACTGGCTTGAATGGTAGGCCCATCCGCAACTGGGTCTGAATACGGCATGCCAATTTCGATTAAGTCAGCTCCAGCTTTATCAAGTGCCGTAATGATGTGCATGGTATCCTCCAATTGTGGGTAACCTGCTGTAAAATACACGTTCAGGATATCATGTTGTTTTTCCTGAAACAGTCTGTCTATTCTGTTCATAAAAAATTTTAAGAAGTGGTTTTTATAGTTCTTTCAGTAAGGAAACGAAGTTAACAATTTCCCTGTAATAAATTGGACAGCAAACAGGTCAATAAAGATCTCCAGCCTGTTGATTAAACAAGAACCAGAGGTGTCGGTTTATCTGATTGGTGAAAATATTAATTGATAGGATGGGTCTTTAGAATCTGAAATTTGAACAAAACCAAGAATGAAGTATTCTTAATGTGCCATGATTTTTATCAATAGCTTAACTATAATTTTTTGACTGATGAATGATTTATAACTGAGCGGTTTACTGCTGTTTGTTTGTGGGTTGATGAGTTTCGTTACCTACCGAGTAGGAATTGATGAAATCAATATGAAAAAAACATTTTGGAGAATGGGATCAGAACCATTGGTAAAGTAGTCGGAAAGCTCTCGGTTATCGATCATAGTCGAAGCAGGTAAGGTACTTCAACACCAACATTGGTAGACTATCTAGCAGTAGTTGAGTTTAACACTGAGGATGGTAGGTTGTTTAGGGTTAGTTCCAAAAAAAGGTATGAAGAGGTAGATTTTGAAGAAGTGGAAGTGATATATAATCCTAAAGATCCAAGTGATTTGATATTGGATGATTATTACACGGATGGTTCTCGGGGCGCTAATGGCATTTTACTGGCAAGTTCAGCGCTTGCACTTGGAGCAGCATATGGATTATGTAGCGTAATGTATATACTGTTGACAGAATTTATGTAAGCGACAATAAGTTAACCTTTCCTACCTATTAGGCTTCTTAAGAAGTGAGGGATCTTTATACATCTTCTTCTGCTTTTGTATAAGAAAACAGAAGGGGGCTATCAGAACTGATAGCCAAGTAAGAGAGAGCCATGTGTCGTTGTAGATTTACCGAAGCTATAAGCAGACATACCATTCCCTTGTTCAAAACGAGTTTCAATCAGGTATTTACCAAACTTAGTTCCTAGGCCAATTAGATAACCTTGCTCAAGTCGTCTAGTTTCAGCGATGGCTTTTCCTTCTTCTATCGTATTGGTTGAGTAGTAACGATTATTTGTAAGAGAAGTATTTTTTGCGATTACAGCAAAGCCATTTGATACACCTACATTGATGTAAAAGAAACGATTATTTTTAATTCCAAATCGGTATCTGACCATATTAGCAATTCTAAGATATGTGTAATCGATTTCTGAGTCTGTAATTATATAGCGGTCTTCATTAGTATAATCTTTATAGTTGCCTTTGTAATTATAATTATTTAGAGTTAACTCATTATTTATCGACCATTTAGCTAGATTTCTGGGTAATGAAATATCAAGTGAGACTCCTGCAAAGTAGCTAACTGTATTTAAGTTTTGAGGGAGTTCTCTAAACATTTCGCCTTCTAATGCTAAGGATGATAACCCCGCTCCAGCTACTATATATAAGTCAGTAGTATTTTTCTGTGGTTTATTTGCTTGTACTGCTTCAGGGTGACTCTTCAAATAATATTCTTGGAAGAGTTCTTCCATACTTTTACGTGTATACTCTGTTTGATTCACTCTTTTGTGTATGGATGGCAAATCTTGAAAGTAAAACCTCAGTTGTCCCTGATACTTCTTATTTTCAGCGATTACGTTTCTTGTTAATTGTCTGCTATTTTGTTTGCTCAAATACTTTTTATAGATCAAAAGCTTATAAGTACTATCATTTTGTACGATATAGAAAAAGTTAGCCCTATCTTGATTTTTTAGGTGAAAAAGCTTTTTCTGACGATTGAATAACTCTTGTAAAAAAACCTGTGCAGTAATTGTCTGTATTGAAGGGCTTGAACTTAAGGTCTGAGTATTTCTAGAACTAGTTTCAATTTCAACCAATGCACTTTTATATGTTTCACCTTGAACAGAGAAGGCTGAGATATCAGTAGGTGTTAATATTATAGCATCTTCTTCAAGTGTTTTTTTGAAGCTTATTTCTTTAGGGTTAATGTCCCAATCTCTATAATCAACCCATCCAAGTAGTGTATCAGATTTAGAGTCAATAACTGTTGCAGGTTGGTAATTGGATTGTGAGTAGGCTTGTTGAAGTACGAAAATACAAATGATAATTGAGTAAAGAATTTTCATAGAGGTGTGTGAAATGGTTTAGTTTTAAAATTACTAGTAATATAGAAGCTCGCAAATGTAATGCTTTTAAGTTTTTTTGACTTTAATTATTGATTTTTATAGCCATTCGGACCACTTTTTAACCTTTTACGGAAAAAAAATAATCTTCATTTCTTCTCCTTTCAAAAAGACTTACTTTCATCCAAAATTTCATTTTCTGTATTTCTATTATGCAGAAAATCTTTCGATCAGCAAACCTGCTGAAGATTCTAACACATATAATATCTTTTTGAACTATCATGATTAAAAACACTCAAAAGTTAGCGCAGCTGTTGCTTCTGGTAGTCTGTCTGTTTATGACAGTTAAGGGAACAGCTCAACAGAACTCAGAGACTGTAGATCTCAATGCTAAAGTACCGTTGGATAAAAATACGATCATGGGTACGTTGGATAACGGCTTGAAGTATTTTATCCTTGAAAACAAGAAGCCTGAAAAGAAGGCTGAGTTAAGGCTGGTGATTAATGCGGGCTCTATTCTGGAAAATGATAATCAGTTGGGATTGGCTCACTTCCTTGAGCATATGGCATTCAATGGCTCAGAAAACTTTGATAAGAATGGAATTGTGGATTACCTGCAATCTATCGGTGTGAGGTTTGGTGCAGACCTGAATGCTAGCACAGGCTTTGATGAAACAACTTATATCCTTCCAATTCCGACAGATGATAAGGAGAAGTTTGATAAGGGAATGCAGATTCTTCGTGATTGGGCTGGAGGCCTTAAGCTGGAAGAAGAGGAGATTGATAAGGAAAGAGGCGTGATTCAGGAAGAGTGGCGTTCTGGTAAAGGTTTGCAGGAGCGCATTAGAGATCAGGTGCTTCCTATTATGCTTTATCAGTCTCGTTATGCAGATAGATTGCCTATCGGTACAATGGATGTGGTGATGAACTTTGACTATCAACGTATCAGGGATTTTTACAATGACTGGTATAGACCCAACCTGATGGCAGTAGTGGCTGTTGGTGACTTTGATGGGAAAGAGGTTGAAAAGCAGATCAAAGAAATGTTTAGTTCGCTGAAGAATCCTGCCAATGAAAGAAAAAGGGAAGTATATACAGTGCCAGATCATGAGGAAACGCTGGTAAAGATTGTAAGGGATAAGGAGGCTACTTCTACTTCAGTACAGATCTATACCAAGATGCCAGAGCAAAAGGTGAAGACACAGGCGGATTTGCGTAGAGAGTATGTTGAAAATCTTTACAATCAGATGTTGAACATGCGTTTGTATGAGATCGGAACAAAGCCTGATGCTCCTTTCCTTTATGGATATGCAGCATTTACAGACTTCTTGGCTGATAAGGATGCTTATGTTATTTCAACAGCTCCAAAGGAAAATCAGACTCAGGATGCTGTAAAATTGGTATTACGAGAAAACTACCGTGTAAAACAACATGGCTTTACAGCAACGGAGTTGGAAAGAGCTAAGAGCGAATTATTGTCAAGGTTGGAAACAGCGTACAATGAGAGGGACAAGACACCTTCGGCTCAATTGCTTGCGGACTATGTGGATAACTTTACAGAAGGTAACCAAAACCCAAGTATTGAATATCGCTTCCAGTTTGTGAAGAATGTATTGCCTGGAATTACTTTGGAGGAAGTGAACAAGCTATCAGACAAGGTGTTGCCTGGCAAAAATACAGTAGTGATTGTTACTGGACCGGAACGTGAAGAAGTGGATCTTTCCAACAAGGACGAGTTGTTGGCTATCATGAAAGATGCAGCCAATGAGAAGCTGGAACCTTATGAGGATATTGCAGCAGGCAAGCAGTTGCTAGAAGATGTTCCGGCAGCTGGTAAGGTGGTTGAAACTCAAGAGTTCGCAGATTTGGGAGCTACTACTTGGACACTTTCAAATGGTGTGAAAGTGACCTTGAAACCTACAGATTTCCAGAATGATGAAATAGGTATGACAGCATTCCGTTTTGGAGGTCATTCGCTTTGTAAAGATGAAGACTACCAATCAGCAGCTCGTGCAGATGGAATTGTTGAAATGGGTGGATTAGGTGAGTTTTCTGAGGTGCAGCTTTCAAAAATGCTGGCAGGTAATACAGCTAGTGTATCTCCTTCAATTGGTGAATTGACAGAAGGTGTTAGAGGTAGCTGTGCGCCAAAGGATTTTGAGACAATGATGCAGTTGACTTACCTGACATTTACAGCTCCAAGAAAGGATGAAGAGCGTTTTGCTTCTTATATAGATCAGCTTAAAAACTCCATTAAGAATCTATTGGATGATCCGAATGCCTATTTCAAGGATGTAATTGCCAAGACGCTTTCTCAAAACCATTTGAGAGCAGCAGATATTCCTACTTTGGAAGAAGTTGATAAGATTGATTTGGATGTAGCCTATAACTTCTACAAGGAGCGTTTTGCAAATGCAGGTGGATTCCACTTTTACTTTGTCGGAAACTTTGATTTGGAGCAGGTAAAACCACTGATCGAACTGTATCTTGGCGGATTGCCAGGAGACCCTTCTTACCAATCGAACTTTAAGGACAACGGTATTGAGAAGCCAAAAGGAGTAGTAAAGAAAGATATCAAGAAACAAAGTGAGCCAAAGAGTACTGTGCTACTAGTGTTGCATGGCGATTATCCTAAAAGTACGTTGAAGGATAGGTTGGTGATGAACATTTTGGGACAGGTTACCCTGATTAGGTTGACAGAAGACTTGAGAGAAGAAAGAGGAGGCGTGTACTCACCTTGGGCAGGCACAGATGTATCTTTTTACCCAAGTCCAGAATATGCAGCTCAGGTTTACTTTATGTGTGATCCGGAGAGGGTAGAAGAACTGGTAGGTGCTACTTTTGAGGAAATGGAGTCAATGCATAAGGAGATCAAGGAAGTTAACCTCAATAAAGCCAAGCAAGCACTTCTTGAGCAGCATAAAGAGCAACTCAAGAAGAATAACTTCTGGCTTAGTGTTATGTATCAGAAGGATTATCAGCAGGAGCCTTACAGTGATATACTTAAGTTTGAAGAAACTGTTAACAATATTACAGTAAAGGATATCCAAAAAGCTGCTCAAAAATATCTGACAGACAAGCAGTATGCTGAGTTTATTCTTTCTCCAAAAGAATAATTCAGTTTACCGAAGTAGCTTCATCAAGGCAGGTTTCAGTTCCGGATAAAGGAATTGGAAGCCTGCCTTCTCTATTTTTTCGGAGGAAGCTTTGGTTCCATGGAGTAACATTTCTGCCATTTCTCCCATCATCAGTTTTAAAGCAAAAGAAGGGACGTTTGGCAAGATTACAGGTCGGTGAAGTGTTTCGCCAATGGCTTTGGTCATCTCTTCATTAGTGACCGGATTTGGCGCTACGCCGTTATAGGGACCTTCCATATTGGGGTTTTCAATGGCATGTATAAACATATTGGCAAGATCGTCAATGTGAATCCAGGAAAGGTATTGCTTGCCATTTCCTAATGGTGCTCCCATCAGAAATCTGGCTGTGGTCGACATTTTATCCAAGGCGCCGCCGTTTTTAGCCAATACAATTCCAACCCTTATTTTGGCTGTACGGATTCCTTGTTGGGCAATGAGGTCAGCTGCATTTTCCCAAGCTACACATACTTCTGCCAGAAAGTCTTTGCCGGGCTTAGCACTTTCTTGCATCAGTACATTATTGGTATGTCCATAATACCCTACAGCAGAAGCTGAGATAAATGCTTCTGGCTTATGGGAGGAGGTCTGGATTTTTTCAGCGAGTAAGGTAGCTGTCTGGATACGACTTTTGAGTATTTTCTTCTTTTGCTGGTCAGTCCAACGTTTGTCTGCCACATTCGTACCGGCCAAGTGTACTATAAAGTCGGCTTTCTCGATGGCACCATCTTCAATATACCCTTTGGATGTGTCCCAGACATAATAATCAATATTAGGGTCTTCTTTTTTGGATCGGGACAGGTAGGATACATTATAGCCCTTATTGAAGAGGAGTTCGGTCAAACGGCTTCCAACAAGACCAGTACCTCCAGTAATCAGAACGTTCTTAGACATAGGTAGCAAAAGAGTTTTGTAGAGAATAGAAAAATCCTGTTACTAAATTAAAAAGGTCAGACAAAGCATTGTAGCTTGATCTGACCTTTATGATTTATTTTTTCAGTACTTGTTCGTATACTTCTTCGTAAAGCGGTCTGATGTTTTCCAGAGAGAAATCTTCCGCACGCTTTCTAGCATTGGCTTTGAAAGTAGGAAGATGCTCGTCCTGCAAGATGTGGATGGTATTTCTAGCCATATCATCAACATCTCCCACATCACTCATAAACCCTGTAACACCTTGGATATTCAACTCAGGAAGCCCACCTACATTTGAGGAGATCACAGGCACTTCGCAAGCCATTGCTTCCAATGCAGCCAGACCAAAACTTTCCTTGGCAGAAGGCATAATAAACAAATCTGCCACAGAAAGTACTTCCTCAATGGTATCCAGTTTACCAAGGAAACGTACATCATGGCAAGCACCAATATCGTAGCAGGTTTCTTCTAAGTGTGTGCGTTCGGGACCATCACCTACCATCAGCAACTTACAAGGGATTTCTTTTCTTACCTTGGCAAATACTTTAATGACATCACTGGCGCGTTTCACTTTTCTCATATTCGAAATGTGAATCAGCAGCTTTTCACCATTCGGGCAGATAGCTTTCTTGAAGTGGTCTTTCTTCTGCCTTTTGAAACGGTCAAGGTCTATAAAGTTAGGGACAACTTTGATATCTGTGCTTGACTGAATATCAAAGTATTCCAATGTCTGTTGCTTTAGACTTTCAGAAACGGCAGTTACCCCATCAGACTGATTGATACTGAAAGATACAACAGGCTCGAAAGTTTCATCTTTTCCAACGAGTGTAATATCTGTACCATGTAGTGTGGTGACAACAGGAATGTCAATACCTTGTGCTTTCAGTATTTGCTTAGCCATAAATGCGGCAGAGGCATGAGGAATAGCATAGTGTACATGCAGGAGGTCAAGTTGTTCATTTTTCACTACCTGTACCATGCTACTAGCCAAAGCCAGTTCATATGGCGGGTACTTGAAAAGCGGATAAGTTCGGATATCAACTTTGTGATAGAATAGGTTCTTGTTGAAAAAGTCCAACCTGGTAGGCTGATCGTACGTGATGAAATGGACTTCATATCTGTCTGTAGCGGCCAGCGCTTTCCCCAATTCTGTGGCTACAACACCACTTCCTCCGTAGGTCGGATAGCAAACAATACCAATTTTCATAAGTCTATGCTGTAGTGTACAGGTAACCCCCCTTTAGGATCAGATCTATTCAGGCAAAAGTACTGTTTGACTTTTGCCTGAATGTAACCTTATACTTACTACTCTTTCAGAGTGTTTTCAGTTCATTATAATTGATTCCCATATGAGAGTTGTCGTATACGCAGCTCCCATTTTCAATGACTAGCACTTGTGGAGATTCGTGGAGTACACCAAACTCATCAGCTAGCCTGTTGGAGATATTTCTGTAAGAAATAAGGTCAAGATAATAAGGCTTCAAGGATACTTCACCTTCTTGCCATGATCTTTCGAGACGGTTCTTAGCCATTGAGCTAATCGAGCAACGGGTGCTGTGCTTAAAGATCATTACTTTTTGAGCTTTAGACTCTTCCTTGATTTGAGCAATTTGCTCTTCTGTTGTAAGGTTATGCCATTGCATATTGTATTCCAGTAAGTTGTATTTAAATGCTGAATATCGTTACCGAAGTTTACTTCTGTACTATCATTCAGCGGAATATTATCTTGTCTAGCAAAGATAGAAAGTTGCTGAAATGATAATGTCAAACTAAGAAACCAAATAAGGGGTAAAGTGTTTGGAAGCGAGATGAACTTTGGGAAATTGTATTTATAAA
Source organism: Limibacter armeniacum (assembly GCF_036880985.1). Classification (NCBI taxonomy): domain Bacteria; kingdom Pseudomonadati; phylum Bacteroidota; class Cytophagia; order Cytophagales; family Flammeovirgaceae; genus Limibacter; species Limibacter armeniacum. Next base: position 2,139,524 of record NZ_JBAJNO010000009.1, on the reverse strand, counting down.
AAAAGCCGAATCCTGATAGGATTCGGCTTTCTGTATATTCCAAGAACGGCTTACAGCGTGTTCACGAATTTAGCCAATTTTGCTTTCTTGTTAGAAGCATTGTTCTTGTGGATGATGTTCTTCTTAGCCAGTTTGTCGATCATAGACGAAACTTTCTTGAACAGTTCCTCAGCTTCTGCTTTCTCAGTTGTAGCTCTCAGTTTCTTGATGAAAGTACGAGTTGATTTCAACTGATATCTATTTCTCAGACGCTTAGCCTCATTTGAGCGAATTCTTTTCTTCGCAGATTTGTGATTAGCCATTATATTGTCTTATTAAAAATTATCCTAACTAATTGCTTTACTTATTATAATCCCAAAACGGAATGCAAAATTATGATTTTAAATAAAATAAAGCAACCCTTTTTGATTAATCAATCACGAGATCATGATAACCTTTTGCATGATACGCAATATTTTGCAAAAAATAGCGCAAAAATGTGCGTAATTGAAGGGTTATCGCTTGTTACTTGATAACATCAAATCCTGTGTAAGGCTGTAGTACTTTAGGTATTTTGATGCCTTCAGGTGTTTGGTTGTTCTCCAGAATAGCTGCCAAGATACGAGGCAAAGCCAACGCACTACCGTTAAGTGTGTGCAACAGCTGTGTTTTTTTGTTATTGTCGCGGTATCTAAGCTTTAGTCTGTTTGCTTGGTAAGTCTCAAAGTTACTTACTGAGCTTACTTCAAGCCACTTTTCCTGAGCAGCAGAGTAAACTTCCAAGTCATAACATAGCGTGGCATTAAAGCTAAGATCACCACCACACAGCAAAAGCTTTCTGTATGGAAGCTCTAGTTTTTCCAACAGCCCTTCTACATGAGCAGACATCTCTTCCAATACATTGTATGAGTTCTCAGGCTTTTCGATACGTACCAACTCTACCTTGTCAAATTGGTGAAGTCTGTTAAGACCTCTTACGTGTGCACCCCAAGAGCCTGCTTCTCTTCTGAAACATGGTGTATAACCTGTCATTTTCTGAGGCAGATCCTTCTCTTCAAGAATTACATCCCTAAACATGTTGGTAATTGGAACCTCAGCTGTAGGAATCAGGTAGAAGTCATGATTCTCGATGTGGTACATCTGTCCTTCCTTGTCAGGCAATTGACCTGTTCCGTATCCTGACGCTTCATTGATCACGATAGGAGGTTGAATCTCTCGGTAACCAGCCTTGTCAGCTTCATCCAAGAAGAAGTTGATCAATGCTCTTTGCAGTCTAGCACCTTTGCCTTTGTAGAAAGGGAAACCGGCACCAGTAACCTTGTTGCCCATTTCAAAGTCAATGATGTCATAATCCTCGATCAGTTCCCAGTGAGGTTTTGAACCTTCTGGCAGTGAAGGCTTGTCACCTTTTTCATACAAAGTGACGTTGTCGTCAGCAGTGAACCCTTCCGGAACAGATGCATGTGGCACGTTCGGAATATTGTAAAGTAGCGTCTGAAGTTTTTCCTCCAGCATTGCTACCTTGTCACTCATTTCTTTAGACTGAGCCTTATAGGAAGCAGCTTCTGCTTTTACCCCTTCAGCTTCTTCTTTTTTGCCAGCTTTCATCAGTTCACCGATCTTACGGGCAACCAGATTAGCTTGCTGAAGTGCGTCGTCACGGTCTTTTTGGCTTTTTCTTCTGTCCTCATCAAGAGTCAGCACCTCATTTACCGCTTCTTCAGCATTCTTGAAATTCTTTTTAAGAAGTCCTTTGATGACTTCTTCCTTATTATCGCGTATGTATGAAACTTGAAGCATCTCGTTTTCTTTTATGTAAATTTTGAAGACAAATATAATTAACTTATCATGGTCTAGGACAAAACAATAGCTTAAAAATAAAATTCTCACCCTGTGAATGCATGACGGTTTTTCTACAGTGCATCATTCACTGATTGTCCGCAGTAAAAGTTAACCCACTTTCATGGAAAACCTATTTGAAATGACAGCCTACGTGTTAGCAGGAGTAGTGGCAGGTCTTGTCAATACTTTGGCTGGCGGGGGCTCTATCTTTACACTATCTCTTCTGTTTTTTCTAGGTATGCCAGCCCATATTGCCAATGGTACTAACCGCCTTGGGATTTTGGTTCAAAATATATCAGGTTCTTATACATTTCAGAAATCAGGGCTTTTGGATATTCAGGCAAGTATGCATTATGTGGTGCCTTCTTTGATTGGTGCTTTGGTTGGGGCATCTGTAGCGACAGATATTGAGGCTGATTTGCTGGAAATGGTTGTTGGAGGGCTTATGATTTTTATGCTGGTCGGTGTACTTTTTGAACCAAAACAGAAGAAAAATATGGTAGGAGTGGGGAGGAATAAAAACCATTGGCTGCAATCTCTCTTTTTTTTGGGAGTGGGTTTTTATGGAGGGTTCGTGCAGGCTGGTATAGGCATCCTGATTATTGTGGCATTTTCTTTTACTTCATCCATAGGGATGATCCGTTCCAATGCCATTAAGATGCTGATTATTGCAATTTATAGCCTTCCTGTATTCTGTATTTTTATTTATAAAGGACAAGTGGCTTGGCTTGCGGCTATCTTACTGGCAGTAGGGCAATTGATTGGTACTTGGGTCGCCGGTAAGTATGTAGCAAAACGTCCTGGGGTGAATAAGCTGGTAAAGTGGGTACTTGTAGTAATGATATTGGCGACAATCTTTAAGACCTTTGGGGTATTTGCTATCCTTCCTATTTAATTAATGAATCATACTTTTTACTGAAATTCCTCAAGAGCCTATTATCTTTGCGTCCATGAATATGAAATATTTGATTAGTGACTGTGATGGCGTACTGATTGACAGTGAGATAATAGCCGCACGCGTGATGGTACAATACCTAAATGAATTCGGTGTACCTATCACTTTGAATGAGTACCTGCAAAACTGCTCAGGTAAAACCTTTAGCGGACTTTTGACATCCTTTTCAAGAGAATATTGCTTTACCCTTCCTGAAAATGCACTTCAGGTAGCTGAAGACCGTCATATGACAATTGCAGAAAAAGAGTTGCAGGTCATTAAAGGTACTAAGGATGCATATAAGGCTATTCCTTTGCCTAAGGCGGTAGTGTCAAATGGTTGGCATAGGCATATCGAGATGGCAGTGAAATTTGCTCAAATGGAAGATATGTTTGAAGGAGGTATTTTTTCAGCTGTTGAAGTAGTGCCTAACCCTAAGCCAGCTCCTGATGTTTATATCTATGCGGCAGAAAAGGTAGGTGTAGACCCCAAAGATGTTGTAGTAATTGAAGACAGCAAGAGTGGTGTAATATCTGGAGTAGCGGCAGGTATGAACGTTATTGGCTTTACGGGAGCTAGCCATATTCTGGATGGACATGACGAAATTCTACTAGAGCTAGGAGCGAAGGCTGTAATCAGTGATATGAAGGAGTTACCTGAGCTTGTGAAAAAGCTGTAGGAAAGCCGTTTGAATATAGACAGTGAAGAGGGGGACTATTCCTCTTCACTGCATATCAGGAGATCCACAGGGATGTCATGTGCTTCTGCTGTAATATTTTCTACTACCTGAAAAGGGTATGCCACCCCAACCTTAATGGCTTTATGGTGATCCTGAAGAAAGGTGTCGTAGTACCCCGCCCCATATCCTATCCGGTTTCCTAAATGGTCAAAAGCTACTGCAGGTACAATGATCATATCGTAAGTACCTTTGTATTCCTCCTCTGTTTTTGGATAGAGCGTATTGAACTTACCGATTACCAGTCCTTCCATACTTGTTAAAATACAGTGCTTTAGTGAGCGATTTTCCAGTGTTTTAGGAACTACCACTTGTAAGCCACATTCGAGTGCATACTTAATCAATGGAAGTGTATCCACTTCATTTTGAATAGGCAAGTAAGTGTGGACCGTTTTTATGTCCTTTTCCTCTATCAGCTTCTTGAGTTGCTCAACAATCTTAGTGCTGTGTAGTGTGACTTCCGCATCGCTGAGTGCCTTTCTTTGTGATAATATATTTTTTCTCAGTGTTTGTTTGCTGTTCATCTCTAACGGTCAACTTATGCTCCTAATCGCTTAAGTTCATTCTCAATATTCCACCTTGCTTGTTCTTCCAGTTTTTCCCTAACATCAGGGAGGCGGTAGATAAATGGTACCTCCAAGAACTTATGGAGCATCTGTTTCCTCTTTTCCTTGAAAATAAAGAAAGGGATTACCTGATATTCTTGCCTGATCTGGTCAGCGTATTGTCTGTAACGATCAGGTTCAGAACCCAAAATGACAAGGTCAGCATCCAACATGATAGCGGTATCTACCGTGTCAGATTCTTTTTGCTCAAGGTGATTAGCAGTACGACATATTAGGTTGATTACCTTTTGGATCCTTTCTGGCGCAATTCCAAGCTGAAGTAGCGCATCTTTTGCCATAATCGCACTTTGTGCTTCATTGTCACTTCGGAGGGTTGCCATAATGGCATCATGGTACCATACGGCAAATTGTAGGGCATCATAATCTTCTGCCATATCCTGAAACTTCTCTACATTATAAAGCATCCCTTGAATGTGAGAGAGGTTGTGGTAGTGGCGTTTGGTTTCATTGTACTTACGGATGAGCTCATTGTAGAGCTTAGTAATCAGAATATGATTCTGAGAATATTTGCCGGCTAGGTCATTCCATTTGTTTCTCATACACAAATTGTTGTGTTTAATAAGGCTAAGTGGGTGAAACGGTTGAAATATCGGTATTTGAAAAATTGTTGAGATAATGAATATTACACTAATAGTCTGTTCAAGCAGTATAGATTGAAGCTTTAGTTAGGTAATGAAATGTCTTCTGTAAAATTGTTGATTATTAATTGTTTATCTGATTTATCTGGCATTTGAATGGATAAATTAGATTTGCTATATGCCTAATAAGTACAATCAAATAGAAAAATAAAAATAGAAACAGTATAAATTCCTGATAGTGAATATGGTTTTCTAACCCTTTCTGAGTACGCTCAAACTGAGTGAGCAGCCATATCCCCTGATATTTGCACAGGTGTGTCAAGTATTGGGATTAGACCACTTAAATTCGATTCAAAGGTAATATTAAATATTGTACTATATCAAGAGGTATTAACTGTGGAGATTAGTACTTTGTTTGGTGTTGAGAGGTGAGAAATAGGGCTTCTTTTTTAGATTTAAAGTTTATTTCCATTTGTTAGTAACAATCTAGAAAATAAGAAATCAAGATAGAAAAAAAGCAAATTTTTAAGGGTAGTAAGTCTTTAGGGATGGTTAAGGTGAAAAATGATTTGTATTTAAGGAGTATATCTATAACTCTTTAATATTCAAACCTGTCTCAAGATTGTAGGATACATATAATTAATATCACCTTAAGATGTTAATTGTTCTTTTTGTTTTTTGTACAATTGAAGACCAAATTGAAAATTGTTGTTGAAAGTTGATTTGTATTGCGTTTGGCAAATTTTATATTTGGGGATTATTTCAAACTGCACCAGTTCTATTTAAAGAGAAACCGCTTCTTTATTTTAGACTCTCTATACTACTGTGTGATAACTACTATCTAACAAAATAATATCTTCTTATGAAAGTATCCGGAATAACTATTAGTTATAATAGTCCGGCATTCAAATCTATTTTTGAACGCCTATTTCCGGCTATGTGTATGTTAGCATCTCGTATTCTCAAAAGCGAGGAGAAGGGAGAAGATATTGCTCAAGAAGCTTTTGTCAAATTATGGCAGCAAAAGCAAGATGAAGAATTCACTGATGAGAATGCTTTGCAGGCGTATTTGTATGTCCTTGTGAAAAACGCCTGTATCTCACATTTACGCAAAGAGAAAAACATAAAAAACACCTCCATTGAAGAAGGTTTAACAGTATCTGATGAAGCGTTTTTACATGAAGTTCTTAGGGAAGAAACCTATCAGCTTCTGTATGATGAGATCAAGAAACTGTCTCCTCAAGCTGAACTTGTAGTACGACTTACCTTAAAAGGTTATACTAATCAGGAGATTGCAAATGAATTGAGTGTTAGTATTAACACAGTTAAAACAGTGAAAAAAAGAGCTTATAAAGCTTTGAGGGAAGGTCTTGGTAGTCAGTTTGTTACGATTTTATTGACAAGTTTTATCCAATTTTTTTAGATTTTTTTCATAAAACTTGTCACCCACCTACATAAAGATTTGCGTCATGTGAGTAACACGAAAGGATATCTTGTGAAAATTAAGACGGAATGATGAATTTTGAAAAAATAAGGGAGTTGTCAGAATTATTGGCAAGAGGTTTTTTGGGAGCTTTAGATGAAGAGAAACAGAAAGCCTATCAGGAGTGGAGGAAAAATTCACAGAATAAGCAGATAGAAAAGGATATCCTGAATTTCGATGCTTTTGAAGATTGGCGAAAGAAAATCGAGAAAGTGGAAACGTCACAACAATGGGATAGTTTTCTAGAACGCATGGATAATCGACATATTGATAAAAAGGTAGTTAGGCTGAGTGTAATGAAAAGAATTGCAACAATTGCAGCTGCCTTTCTTATTGTATTTGTTGCCTATCAACTTTACCAATCATCAAACTTTGGCAAAAACTATCAGACTATTAGTGAGGCTGTAATCAAGCCTGGGACGCCGCATGCGCAGTTGGTATTGTCCAATGGTGATGTGGTTGACCTAGATGAGGAATCGAATGATAAGCTTACCGAGGGAAGCATGTCATTGGTGAACAGTGATGGTGAATTGGCATACAGTGAGTCTAGTGAAAGTGTTGAGCCGATCGTGAATACATTGAAGATTCCGAGAGGGGCTGAATATAAGTTGGAGCTTCCGGATGGAACAAAAGTTTGGTTGAATTCAGAGTCTGAGTTGAGTTACACTTTGCCGTTTGTCGGAGATAGAAGAATTGTAAACTTGAAAGGGGAAGCATATTTTGATGTTGCACCTAACAAAGTGAATCCGTTCATTGTGTCTGTGGAAAAACAGGATGTGGAAGTACTGGGAACGGAGTTCAATATTTCAGCTTATAAGGGGGATGAAAGTATTGTAACTACACTGGTAGAAGGTAAGGTCAAAGTATCTCATCAGGAAAACGGTCAGGTAAAAGCACAGGAGTTTTTACTGCCTAATGAACAATCTATTTATACCAAAGCAACAGGTAAGATTCATACACAGAAAGTGGATGTATATCCGTATGTCGCATGGAAAGATGGCCAGTTCGTGTTTAAGAGTGAGACTTTAGAATCTTTCCTAAGCAAGGCTGCTAGATGGTATGATGTAGAGGTGATTTTCACAGATGAGCACATAAAGGACTTAAAGTTTACTGGTGATCTACCCCGCGATATTGATATGAGTGGTATTCTGGAGGTCTTAAAAGCAGAAACCTCTGTTAATGTCAAGGTAGAGGGAAACAAGAGAATTTATGTATCCGAGTAAGTGTCGGCATTGATAAGAAGGAAGGTGGCGCGCAACCTTTCTGATGTCAGGGCTGCACAAGCTCCACGTAATTTTTAATGCCAAATTTTTATGAATAAGGTGACTACTAATCGCTTTTCATTGATTTGAAAGGCCTAACAAATTATGGTTTATGAGATTGTATATTACTTTAGCTATATGCTTACTACTAACACTCAATGCTACTGTCTACTCACAATCTAAGCGTGTGAATTTAAGCTTAAGAGATGTAAGTCTTTATGAACTATCTGAAGAAATCAGGAAACAAACTGGTTATAGTTTTTTTGTCAATGAGGATAAAGTAAAGGATTTGGACCACTTTTCCATTGATAAAACAGACGCTTCAGTTAAGGAAGTATTGGACGAGGTTTTGTTGAGTACCAATATGACCTATAGCATGGTCGATGACGTCATAGTGATTAAGGAAGAACCCAAAAAGCGAAGATCAGAGAGTATAAAGGTACAAGGAGTTGTGTCAGATTCTGAGACTGGAGAACTGTTGCCTGGTGTTAATATCAGGGTGAAGAACAGTCGTTTAGGTAGTATTACAAACTTAGATGGAGAGTTCTCTATCCTGTTGCCTCCAATGCAGAATGATATCATTCTTACATTCTCTTTTATTGGGTATTCTGTGCAAGAAGTGCCAATCGGAAAAGGTGAGAGTATAGTAAACTTGGACATAAAGCTTACGCCTGAAGCAAAAGGACTGGAAGAGGTAGTTGTTACTGGTTATCAGGAAATCGATAGAAGGGAAGTAACGAGTGCCATTACTACAGTTACCTCTGATGAACTTGATATCGTAGGGGCTATCAGTGTTGACAGAATGCTGGAAGGTAAGACGCCAGGTCTGATGATTACCAATATGAGTTCAACACCAGGTGCTGCGGCTAAGGTTCGTATCAGGAGCGGTAGTACTTTTACAGGTAACCAAAGTCCTCTTTGGGTTGTTGATGGTGTTGTTTATGAAGATCCGGTTCCATTGAGTGCTGAGGATATCAACAGTTTTGATAATGTCAATGTCATTGGTAATGCCCTGACAGGTATTAACCCTTCAGATATTGCCAAGATCGACATTTTGAAGGATGCTTCGGCAACAGCTATCTATGGTACAAGAGCAGCCAATGGTGTAATTGTGATTACTACTAAGAGAGGTGAAGTTGGAAAGCCATCTTTGAGCTACTCTGGTGGTTTTAGCTTTACGCAAGCACCATCTTATTCAGATATGAACCTGATGAACTCTAAAGATCGTATTGCGGTATCTCGTGAGTTGTATGAGCGTAACCTTGGTTATGACGGTACTTATGAGAACGTGGATCGTCTAGGGTATGCAGGTGCTTTAATGAATCTGTGGGATGGTACTTATAACTATGAGCAATTCCAAGATCAGGTAAGTTACTTGGAGACTTTGAACAGCGACTGGTTTGGAGAGCTGTACAGCAATTCGTTTAGCCAAAGACATGCTGTGAGTGCTTCAGGAGGTAGTGAGAATACTCGTTATTACTTCTCTTTAGGTTATGATGATCAGACAGGTACTGAGAATAATGTAGGCTTGAACCGTATTACTGCCAGATCAAATGTAGACTTGGACTTGAAAGATAACCTGTTGTTGTCTTTAAGAATGAGTGGCTCAGTGCAGGAAGGTACTTACAACCATAGTTCAATCAACTCATTTAATACCGCATACTATACAAGTAGAACAGTACCAATCTATGATCAGAATGGTGAATACTTCTACCAGAATCAATTGATTAACAGTAGTGCTGACGATCTTTATGCTGGTTATAATGTGTTGAATGAAATGGATAATTCTGCGAAGAATGTTACCAATAAAGACTTTACAGTCGCTGCAAATTTGCGTTGGGATATTTTGAAGAACCTTCGATTTACAACACAGGCAAGCTATAGAAACACTACAAACCTAACAGAGGAGTGGATCGGAGAAGATTCTTACTATATCGCAAAGCTTCGTGGCTATGATGAATTTGAGGATCTGGTGAATGCAGACCTGAATAATTCAACAGTGCCTTTCGGGGGTATTTATAGTGGTGGAATGGTAAGCCAAGACACCTATACTATTACGAACCAGTTGAATTTCCATAAGCAATATGGTAAGCACGCTATCAATGTGAATTTGGGACAAGAAGCTCGCTCAATTAATTATTGGGGTGCAACAGGATTTACTTCACCGGGTTATAACCACTATCAGGGCCGTGGCTTTGTGGCTATCCCGACCGTAAGTTATTACAGAGGTGTTGATCAATCTGGTCTTGACTTTTCAACTTATGATTATGATGGTATGATCAATTGGTTGACAGGTAATAATGGGTATGACGTTTATCCTACAATCACAGATAAGACGCAGAACTATATGTCTGCATTTGGTATCCTGAATTATGTATACGACTCTCGTTATGTGCTGAACTTTAATATGAGAAGTGACGGCTCCAATGCCTTTGGACAGTATGAACGTTATAAGTTCAAGCCTACCTGGTCAAGCTCTTTCCGTTGGAATATTCATAATGAGAGCTTTATGCAAAACGCAATGCTCTTTGATGAGCTGGCACTGCGTGGGTCATATGGTGTAAGGGGTACAATGCCGAATACTTCTCCATATTTGATTATCACTGATTATGGTAGAAACAATGCGGTTTATTACCCTGAGACTACTGCGAGTCTTTCAAGTTTCCCAAATGCCAACTTGAGATGGGAGAAAACACAAACAGTAAACTTAGGACTTAACTACAGCCTTCTTGGTGGAAGGGTGAGTGGTGCTTTTGATTATGCTTACTCTAAGAGTGATGACCTGTTACAGAGCCGTCCTATATCATTGGTAAATGGTTCAGCAACACAGATGTATAACTCAGGCAGTAAGGATGTAAGCAGTTATGAGTTTATGATCCGTACTGTGAATGTTAAGAGAAAGGATTTTGCATGGAGTACGCACTTTAACTTCTCTTTCGACCGTGATCGTGTATTGGAAGGGTTTGAAGGAGGATCAACACTTTCAGTTAGTAACTACCTGAATGGAAATATCTATAGAACTGGTTTTCCTACTAATGGCTTCTTCTCTTATCAGTTTGATAGCTTGAATACAAATGGTTTACCTGTGTTTAAGCACCTTGTCGAGGAAGGTATGACAGCAGAAGAGCAGCTTGAAAAAGCATTGGTATATGAAGGTAGCCGTGTACCGCTGTACTACGGTGGTTTCGGTACACAAGTTCGCTATAAAAACTTTAGAGTGGGGGCCAATTTCACATACAAGTTGGGGCATAAGACAAGAATGCTGAAACTGTACAATGGCAATTTGAGTCTGCCTCTGCCATATGAGAACATGACGAATGAATTCCTGAACCGTTATGATGTGAATAGTGATGTGAATGATACGAACATCCCAGCACTGTCAGATGCAGAAATGCGCTTTGTAGGTAATGAGGCTTCTGCTGATGGTTATGATGCAGTGTATGTTACAAATCAATCAACAGTGGTACCTGATGGTACAAATGCTTGGTGGATGTATGACTATAGTGATGCTAGAGTAGTAAGAGCGGATCATATCCGTTTGCAGACAATTTCATTGTCATACAATGTACCAACTAACCTGTTGAAGGGTACAGGGATACAGAGCCTTAACTTGGGTGTACAAGGAAGTAACTTATATGTTTGGGCATTTGACAAAAGGCTGAAAGGACAAGACCCTGAACAGGTGTCCGGCATTGGACTACCTTCCCTTCCTACTTATAGCTTTAGTATCAACGCATCATTCTAATTCGAAGAACCATGAGAAAGTTATTTATATTTTTTGCCCTGCTCCCAATGATTGGGTGCAGTGGTTTCCTTGAAGAAGTGGATCAGGATAAACTGGTACCTAAAGAGACAGATCACTTTGCTGCATTGTTGCTGGAAGAGTTTAGTACTCATTATCCAATTTTTAGTTCAATTGACCATATGACAGATAATCTTACAGAAGATCCATCTGCCAGTACGCTCAGAAAGTTTGGAATGAAAACCACTTACACATGGCAGCGTGAGATTGAGATTGATGAGGATGGTAATAGTACGTCATCGATGAATAATACTTGGGAGTATACGTATGAGGATATTGCGATTGCTAACTATGTAATTGAGTTGGTAGATGATGCAATGGGTGAGCCAGCTGAGAATGAATTTGTAAAAGGAGAAGCTTACTTTATTCGTGCGATCTCTTACTTTAATCTTCTCAACTTATATGGGCAACCTTATAACGCTGCTTCTGCGAAGGCTGATTTGGGTGTGCCATTGAGAACGGATATTGGTGTAGAGGAAACGTATAACCGAAACTCAGTCGCTGAGTGTTATGCGCAAATTGAAGCAGATATTGCAATGGCAAAAGAGTTGATCGAAGGTAGCAATGTGAAAAAGACCATTTGGCACCCTTCAGTAGTAGCTTGTGACTTGTTGATGTCAAGAGTGAAATTGTATCAACAACAGTGGGATGCGGCTATTGAATACGCCAATAAGGTAACAGAAAAAACAGGGTTATCTAAACTTTCTGCAGCTACTCCTTTTATCACAGAATCAAGCCAAGAAGTACTATACTCTTATAATACTTATTCTCCTTTGCATGGATTGTATGACAATTTAGGTGGATTTATAGAGAATGCTTATAGAGCCAGTACTGAGCTAATCGAGCTTTATGATGATGACGATATCCGTAAAGCAGCATTCTTTGCTGGGCTTGATGACGGAACAGGAAAAGTGTATTACAGAACAAGAAAGTACGGAACACTATTCACAACTTTGGGCTACACCAATATGAGAGTTGCCGAAGCTTACCTGAACAGAGCTGAGGCATATGCGCAACTAGGAAATGTGAGTGGTGCAATCAATGATATCACTGCATTGCATGCGATGCGCTACACTAATACAAGTGGAGTAGTATATCCAACTGATGCTGCTGAGGTATTGTCATTTGTACTGACGGAGCGTCGTAAAGAGTTGTGCTACGAAGATCACCACCGTTGGTTTGACCTGAGACGTATGAGTAATAGACCTACTATCGAGCATACTTTTACCTTGGTTCAGGAAGGTGTTAAGTTAGGAACGGAGACTTATACGCTATTGCCAGATGATTTCAATTATACTTTGCCAATTCCAATCAAGGAAAGGAATAATAACCCGCTAATTAGAAATAATGAGCGCTATGAGAAGATTCCTGTGATTGAAAATGAAATCATTCTTAACTAAGAAGTCTAATTTTTTAATTTAAAAAATACGGATTATGAAGATCAAAGGCTTATTATATTTTGTGATCCCAGCTTTACTTTTCTCCTCTTGTGTAGAGGAGGAAGCTGCTTTGGAGCCTTCAAATATAGATCAGGATAGAATATCGACTCAGATTGATTTATCAAATGAGACGATCAAAAGAATATACAATGACTACAATGTAGGACTGCTATATGAGTATGACACTACAAAAGACTTTGCTTATGTAGGTGGAACGGAGACTATGGCTCAGGTTTGGGAAGCAGTTGAGATCCCGATGATTAAATCACTATATGTGGATGAGACAGGTGGTATGTCCACAGATACTGTATCCTATTACCAAGAGCATCTGGATGGCGCATTGACATTTTTGGATACAACACTTTTTAGCTGCTTTGACCCAGAAGGGATGATTGCCTCTAAGATGCCTTACAAAGTACTGTTAAGTGCATCTGTTTATACTGAAAGTCAAATTAGAGGCCTGTCAGGTTCTGTATTAACGGAGTCAGATTCTAGATATGGTTCAAAAGCTTCAGGTCCTTTAAGATCTGCCTTCAATGACCATTCAATCGTATTTGCTATGGACATGGAGCATATTGCCAATTCTACTGATAAGTATGTTAAGGAAAACTTCTATGCTTTCTTTAGCCGTATTATTGGAATGCACGAATTGTATAACGCTGTTCCAGCAGCTTTTTTTGAGGGAAAGGAGTCTTATTATAATCAAGAAATGGAAGGCTTGTTTAGAGAAGAGAATGGCTATGATGAAGAGGATGCATTAACGCTCATCGATAAAGACTGGTTTTACTCTAAAGGGTTTGTTGATGCGCAATATTTCTATGAGCTATCGTCGTACAAGTACCTGAAGGACGAGAACAACCAATGGGTTAAGCATATCAAACCTCTGGAAGTAGCAAAGACTCCGGAGTTCGCAGCGGATGAGTTTGAAGATGTAAGGGCTTACCTAAATGAGATGATTCATAGAGATGCCTCAGAGCTGGAAGCATTTCCTGAGAACATCAAGGACAATATGCGTCTCCTGCTTGATACGTTTGAAGGTTGGGGCGTGAATGTAAAGGCAATTAACCCAGATTTGGAAGTGCTCAATTAATCATCAAAGCTTTAGTAACTATGAAGAAAATTCTAATAAATACATTGCTATTGAGCCTTTTTGGGCTCCTGTTCTTACAGTCTTGTCAGCAAGATCCTGTATTTCCTGATCCTGGTTTTGAAATAGGAGATCAGAGAGTAGAAATCCGTAGAGATACCGCTGATTACTATGATATATCCATGGCCATGGAAGTACCTAATAAGGTGGCTAAAATTGAAGTGCTTAATGCGTTGGATTATACAACTATAGAAGGTCTAGATGACTATAATGGGCAGACCGACTTTCAGTTTAGCTATAGAATAGACTTGACTCCTTTCGAGCAGGATACAGTACTGAACTATATTGTAAAAGTAACAGATCAGGATAGCCGTAGCTTTAACCAAGGTGTTAGGTTAGATGTGAAAAGAAAGTCTTTCCCTGAAATTAAGCTAATTGGTGGAACAAACATTGCTGTTGCAGCACCTGCTTATATCGTAAAAGGACTTGTATCTACAGGATTGAATGGCATTCAAACAGTAAAGGTTTCTTTTGAAGGAGAGGATCAGTTTGTATTTGAAGCGACTGCTGATACGACACTTTATGAGATGTCTTTACAAGAACAGCTATTTTTAGGTAATCTGGAGAGCGGTGTGAATTACAGTATCAATATCTTTATAAAAGATAGCAAGGGGCAAGAATCCAATACTCTGATTGCAGTTCGTAAAAGTGACTTTGTCAAAAAACCGACTGAAGTGAGGTATGTGAACAGTTCTGGAGCATTGATCAAACTAGGCTTCGAGTACAACGAGTATAACAATATTACCGTAATGGATTATATTTTTACGGGGGGTACTACTGCTTCTAACATTGGAAAAAATTACCGAAGTGAGTTCTACTATAATGACCAGCAATTGGTAGATACACTGAAATATAGAACAATTGCAGCAGATGGAACATTTGATCGTGCTTCCTACCTTGTTTATCATTATCAAGCAGGGACAGCTTTATTGGATAGTATTACTTCTTTTGATGTTGATTATGTAGATGGAGAAGCTATGCCTGCAGGTGAGTCTGAAATAGAGGCTGACGGTTTTGTATATGATGAGACAGGAAAGCTGCTATCGTTTGTGATTAGTAGAGGTACAGTAAGTGAAGTTAATTATAGCGATCCATTTAATCTAGGGGAACAGGTTTTCTCAGAGTATTGGCAGAGCACTAGTTATATGGTTAATTCTTCTAGAAGGCAACATTTCAATTATGATCCTGTATTGATGCCTACTTTTATGGAAGGATTCCCTCCAATTGTATGGCCTTCTTCGACTTTACAAGATATTTATAATGACCTGTTGTGGAATAAGTATATCATGTCAGGAGCAGTAACTCCAACCTCAGATTATGCATATTTGTATGTGCCTAAGTATACTTATAAGACAGATAACGATGGTAATGTCACAGAGATCATAAAAGCCAATACTAATTATAGGGATTATTATGATGCTCAAACGTATACTTTCTACTACGACTAAAAACTAAGTTTTCTTGAAGAAGATAGTGATGAATAGAATAATTGAATTTTGGTGTAAACTAACATTTCTCATTGCTGTATTGACAATTTCCTGCCCAATTTTTGGGCAGGATTTGTCTTTACGTGATGACATTACAACCGGCAAATTAAAAAATGGCTTTACTTATTATCTGGTACCGGAAGGAGAGCCAGGTAAAGTCAGAATAAGAATGGTAGCAAATGTAGGCTCTCAAGTAGAGACTTATGAGGAGCGTGGAGTAGCACATTTGCTGGAGCATATGATCTTCAAAGGCACTAAAAGCTTTCCGGGAGAAAAAAGCAAAGAGGCATTTGACCAATTGGGGTTGAGATTTGGAGGAGACTATAATGCGACAACTAATAGTACATTTACAAACTACAGGTTTCAAATCCCATCTAATAACAATGAACACTTGCGTCAAAATTTGTTTCTGTTAAAGGAAATGATGTTTGATATTCAGATGGAACAGGAAGCATTTGAGGTTGAGAAAAAGGTAGTCATTGAAGAGATTAACCGAGGAGAGACAAGTGATGCATCTCCTTATTTGATCAATACAGCTTTAGAAGGGCATAATGGAATAGGCACCATTGCGGATATTGAGAACAAGACATTAAAGGGGGTTCAGGATTTTTACGACAAATATTATACACCTGACCAACTAGCTTTGATTATTTATGGTGATGTAGATCCGAAAATTGCTAAGAAATATATCAAGAAGATTTACGGAAAGGTAGCGCCTGCTGCTCACCCACTAGACCCTGAGACAAAGTACATCGATCTAACAAAACAGACGGTTGTATCAGGTCAGTATGAGTTGTCAAGAAACCACAAACCTACGCTAGTGTTGGCATTTAAGGAAAGAGAAGGTGAAAAGGGTACTTATGCGGCATTCAAAAAAGAGTTGGTGGATAATATCTTTTGCTCTATTCTGGAACACCGCTTGAAGAATACAGAGAAGAAACTATCCAGAACAACGATCTCTACTAGCACACTGGTACCGGGTAATAATCTCTATAACCTGAGGTTGCAGGCAGATAAGATGAGCTATAGCGAGATGCTAGAAGCTTTCTGTCAGGTAGTGGCTCAAGCAAGAAAAGGCGGTTTTGATCAGAGAGAGATTGATTTTTATGTCAACCTGAGACTTTCCAGATTTGAAGAAGCTATCAATAGAAAGGAGCGTGTTTCTATTGATGCATTACAAAATGCTTTCCTGAAGGGAGAGCCTTTACAGACGCCAAAAGCAGCGTATGAATTGATGGCAAAGGTAGGTAACGCATTGAAACCAGCGGATTTTACTGAATTGCTCTCCACATTTACGACTTATCCGAAAACAATCCTTTTTGACGAGACACAAGACGCTTACACACCGAACTTTGACGAAGCATTGATCCTAGAAAAAATTGCTAAGATCAATGATTTGGATGTTGCTCCTTTTGAGTATGTAGAGCCAGTTCGCAAGTTTGCCAAAAGGCAGGTGGAAGTAGTACAGGCTGAGGTAAATATCGAGGATAGAAAAGCAGCAGCGATTGTTAAAAGAATACCATTGGGAGAAAACTTGTATCAGCTTAAGTATAAAAATGGAGCTTCCGTAGTGGTTTATAACTCTCCAATAGCTCCAACCATGATTAAGTTGATGGGCAAAGATGGTTTGAATACGATTCCTAAAGAAGACAGGGCTTTATTTTCAAAGACGTATAAGTATCTGACTGGTAGTTTCGGTACTTATTCAAATTCAGAAGCTTATACATTGAGGAAACAACTGATGGTCAAGGATGATGAGAGCGTTTCTGCTTATGGCTATGAGTTTGCCTTAACTGGAAAGCCGGAAAGTGCCGTTCAGATGATCCAGCTGTTTAACCTTTACCTGACTGCATCACAACAAGAAGAAACAAATGCATTCCTAAAATCAGCGGACAGACAACTTAGTAAAACTTCCCATGTAGATGCTTATGAACCTTTTAAGGAGATGGTTACGATGCAGGGCATAGAAACAGAGGAGGTGAATGCAAAATTGGATGAAGCAGTAATGAATAGACTGTTCTCTTATAATGAGCAGCTGAAAAAGAACATTGGCAACGCTATTATTTATGTAAGTGGTGATCTTCCGGAGAATATTGATGAGCTGATCTCTAAATATATTGGTACAATCAAAGGTGAAAAACCTCAACGTTTTGAGGAACAGGTAGCTAATGATGTGATTCATCCTAAAGGAATTATTAAGAAAGATTTCCCTTGGGGAAAGGATATCTGTCTTGTTGATTATCTGTTTAATAAAACCTCAGCACAAGCCTTGAGCTTTAAAGAGGATATGGTAAACAAAGTGCTGAAGCAGTACGCATGGGAGAAGTTACTCGAAATCATTCGTAAAAAATATGGTTTGGTATATGCCATGGGTAGCACTTCAGAGACTACTACTTATCCTACCAATTTCCAGTATACCAGTATCCGTTATATGATTGATGAAAAAAACATTATCAAAGCACATAACATTATGGTTGAAGAGGTGCTGGGACCAATGAGCAGAGGGGAGATCAGTGATAAGGACGTGGAGAAACTCAAGGCGATGATGGAAAGCCTTTACCTTATGTCTTTTTATGATACTAAAAGATTAGAAGGCGAATACTTACAGCAAGGATTGAAATACGGAAAACTCTTAACGAGAGCGGAAATAAAGGAAACCATTCAGAGTATTTCAGCTGATGAATTCAGAGCATTTATGAAGGAGATGATCGACCTTGATCATTATTTCTTGTTGATTAAAAAACCAAATATAAACAACTAGCATTAAGCTAGTTTTCAAAAGAAAAAGACTACAATGAAATTTATTGTAGTCTTTTTTGTCACTCCCTTTTGCTTTTTCTGCGTCTTGAAGTTAGAAAGGCGATTTTGATTGCATTTCGTGAATATTATTTGATCTCATATAAAGGTATTCTAAACTATCGGATTGGTTGTTTTTCGTTCTGATTGGGATAGAAATAAAGCTTTTGGTAATACCTTATTCTTCGAAACTGATGAATAAAACAAGGGTGTCAGCAAGTTGGGATGCTTAGGTATTACTTCTTTCAAAGAGTGATTTTTAGGATGCTTTATGGTCTTCTACTAATGTCAAGTTTATTTAAACTACAAATTTTTATGATGAAGAGAGTATTGGTATTCATATGTCTATTCATATGCATACAGAGCACTGTGCATGCTCAAGGAATCCACTTCGAAAAGATTTCATTGGAAGATGCGATGGCTAAAGCGAAAGCTGAAAACAAGCTTGTATTTATTGACTTTTATACGGTTTGGTGTGGCCCATGTAAAATATTAGCGAAACAAGTTTTCCCACTTGAGTCTGTAGGAAAACTCTACAATAGAGAGTTTGTAAGCATCAAGCTGGATGCTGAAAAAGAGGGAAAAGCTGCGGCAAAGAAATATGATGTATACAGCTATCCAACTTTGTTGTTTGTAGATGGTGATGGTAAGGCTGTTTACAAGGATACAGGAAGTATGGGAGTTGATGATTTTATTGCTTTGGGTAAAAAAGCAGTAGAGTCTGTAAACAGCGAGTACAGCTTGGAGAAATTGCAGGCACTATATCCTGAAAAGCAAAATGATGAGCGTTTCCTGAAAGTTTACTTCAAAAAAATGATTGAGTACGGACAAGACCCTTCTGATGGTATTGAGAAGTGGCTGGCAGTCCAAACAGAAATCAAGGAGAACGATGTGGACATGATGGAGTTCCTGATGAATAACAGAAAGCACTTGCTAGTAGCTGGGAAAGCAGAGGAAATCCTTGATGCTAATATGGAGGAGTACATGGACATCGCAACCAAAAGCGAAGAGAGAATTCTACGCTATATGAAGGGTATAATGGCTAAAAATACACGTGATAAAGCCGTTGAGGACAAAGACGCTGAACTGATGGGGGTGTTTTTGGAGAACTGGAAAAAGTTACCTAGTAATCTGAAAAAAGAGGAGAACCTAATCGACCATGAACTGACTTATCTTGTATTGGCTAAAGATTACAAAGCCTATAAAGCTAAGGCAGTTGAGCATATCGAAAGCCTTATCTCAGCAAAGTCGATTGAAGAGATTCAGAAATCGGACAAAGAGACGTATGAGAAATACAAGGCGAGTTATGAAGCACACCCTACTGCTATGGGTGCCATAAACTTGAAAATATATGAAGAAGGAGTAGAAGCGATTGCGATCATCAAAGAGATCTGTAAAAGAGGACAGCAATACCTATTTATGGTAGAGGGTAAAAAGGATTATAAGGTATTGCAAGGCTGGGTCAAATATGGTAATGAGTTAAGTGCCAATCATTATTTATTGTTGAATCTGGAAGCACAGATCCTAGTGAAAAGAGGCAAAATGGATGAGGCAATTGAGATGAAGAAAGCAGCATTAGAAAAATGGCCATCATCAGATAAAAAACGCCCTACGATTGAGTATGAGCTAGAGCAAATGATCAAAAAACAAGCTTAAGGATTTTAAGAAAATACGATAAATAATGAAAAAGATATATAGCACTATTTCTATGCTTCTGTTGCCAATCATGTTGATGGCACAAGGAATAGAATTTGAAAAAGGTACTCTTAAGGAAGCTTTGGAAAAAGCAAAGCAGGAGAATAAGCTACTGTTTATTGATGGGTATGCTGTTTGGTGTGGGCCATGTAAAAAAATGGACAAAACAGTTTTTAAGGAGGCAGAGGTAGGAGCCTATTTCAAGGAGAACCTTGTAGCCTTGAAAGTGGATGTAGAAAAAGGAGAAGGACCTGCCATTAAAGAAAAATATGAAATACATGGTTTGCCAGGCTATGTGTTTATTGATGGCGAAGGAGAAGTCGTCTACCGTCTTTCAGGTTTTATGCCAACAGAAAAATTTCTGGAAGAAGTGAAGTTGGCAGTTAAATACTTTAAGGATCCTCAGAGTGTAGGTAGACTGGCTGGACAGTATGAGAAAAAGAAAGAGGATGAGGGCTTCTTGAAATTGTACTTAGACAAGTTGAAAGCTAGTAACATGACAGGTTATTCAGAGATACTGGAGCAATACCTGCGTGTACAGAAGAGTCATAAAGAATCTAGTAAGGAAATGGTACTGCTTTTGGCTGATCACCATAAGGAAATCGTGATAGGTGGAGAAGCTTATCAGATCTATTTGGACAATATGGGTACAGATGAGTGGAAGAAATATGTGCGAAAGGATATTCGTGAAATATATCTGAACCTACCTAAAATGGCTATTAATCAGACAACAGAGTATGCGATCAGTAAGAAAGATACTACTTATCTGGAGTTGGCTCTGGAAGAGGCTGTGCGTATAGGACAAAAAGTGGGCAAAGCTCAACGTGATAGAGTATACACCTATTATTACTTGAATGCCAAGCTAGGTGAAAAGTACAAAGCAATGGTTTATGGAGGCAATGATGCCTTTGTAAAATCTTTGGATGTTGAAAAGCTGCGTGCCAACTACATAGATGTTACAACAAGACAGCAACAAGGAGATAAGGATGTGATGGGTGTTAGACCTTTTTCAGTAGGTAAAAGCCAACAGATCTCAGGAATGGTAAAAGCCTATGCAGAATTTGCTACCACTGAAAAGGATAAAGAGGATGTGCTGAGATGGATGGAGGTAGCCTATTATATTACGCCGGGTACTTATCTGACAATGAGTGACTACGCTAATATCCTATACATGTTTGGAGATAATAAGGAAGAAGCGCTGAAAATCAAATCAGAAGCTTACGAACTGGCAGTGAAAGAACACTATAAAAGAGTGGATACTATCAAGGCTGAGTTGGAAGCTATGAAAGAGGGAGAAGAAATAACCTTGTAAAAATATATTTCTAGTTGATTCAAATTCATATCAAAATTAAAAATCAAGGGGTAAGGATGAGAGATGATCTCATTAAATTTATGTGTGCCGTACTCAAATAGTTCTATTTCTTTATCCTTCCCTTGTGTTACCATTTAAATACTTATGCAAAAATTTTTTTTGATAGCGATGGCTCTGGTTGTATCGACGGGGTTGTCATTTGGGCAGAAAAAATACACTGACCTTTCACAGGAAGTACCATTTGATAAGGAGTTCAGAAAGGGCGTACTTCCTAATGGCTTAACATACTATATCAGACACAATGAAACGCCTAAAGGAAGGGCTAGTTTCTACATTTACCAGAATGTAGGCGCAGTGCTGGAGAAAGATGAGCAAGATGGTTTAGCGCACTTTTTGGAGCATATGGCTTTTAATGGAACGACCACTTTTCCTAATAACACGATGCTTGACATGCTGGAGCGTCATGGTGTAAAGTTTGGTAAGGATGTAAATGCTTATACTTCACTGAATGAGACTGTATATAACATTAGCCGTGTGCCAACTGCCAATGATATGGTTGTGGATTCTTGTATCATGATTCTGCGCGACTGGTGTAATGAGTTGTCGTTGGATGTTGATGAGATTGATGCAGAGCGTGGTGTAATCCATGAAGAGTGGAGAACAAGACAAAACGCTGGTAGAAGAATTCAGGCTCAGTTGGCGGAAGCTCGTTACAATGGCGCTATTTACGCAAGAAGAGATGTACTAGGAAGCATGGATGTTGTAAGAACTTTCGATCCTCAGGTTTTGCGTGACTTCTACCATGACTGGTACCGTACAGACTTGCAGGCTGTTGCTGTAATTGGAGATATTGATGTAGATGCAGTAGAGAAGCGAGTGATTGAATTGTTCTCAGCTATTCCTGCGATTGAAAATCCTAAAGAGCGTGTGTATATAGAGATTCCTGATAATAAGGAGCCATTGTATGCAGTGGCAACGGAACAGGAAACGAAGAATGTCAATGTGACGCTGATGGTTCGTCATAAAAAAGAAGGGGAGAATAACACATTGGCTCATTTGAGAGAAAACTTTGTGAACAGCTTCTTCAATGCTTTGATGAATAGCCGCCTGAAGGAGCTGAAAGCAAAGGGAGATGCTCCTTTTATTGGAGGAAAAGTGACACTTAGTGGCATGGTTAAAAACTATGGCGCATTTACAGTAAGTGCATCTGCAAAGGAAGAGGAAATATCAGAAGCAGTTGAAGCGATCTATACAGAACTGTTGAGAGTACAAAGACATGGGTTTACAGAAGGCGAATTGAGCCGTCTAAAAACAAATACACTGGTTTCTTCAGAAAACAAGTACCTGAAAAGTGATAAGATCAATTCAGATTCATACGGTAATTCTCTGAAGCAAGTATTCCTGCATGGGTCGGTAATTCCTGACGCTAAGTTCAATTATGAGTTTACAAAGGAAATTGTACCAACAATTACTAAAGAAGAAGTATCAGCTGTGGCATCAAAATACCTGACTGATATTAACCGTGTGTATACAGTGATTGGCTCAAGTAAGGAAGGTACCAAACTACCTACTTTAGAAGAGATTGAAGCAATACTTGCCAAGGCTGAAGCCAAAGAAATTGAGCCTTATGTAGATAATGCTCCAAAGGATGACCAACTGTTGAGCACGACTCCTAAAGGAGGGAAAGTGGTAAGCGAGAAGAAACTGGAGACGTTTGACGCAGAAGAGTGGACTTTATCAAACGGAGCAAAGGTGGTTTACCGTTTTGCAGATTTCCAGAAAAACACGGTAGCGCTAAGTGCAACAAGTGAAGGTGGTTCATCTGTTTACGAATTGGAAGACCTTCCATCTGTTGGCGGTGTAACTGGATACATGAAGTCATTCGGCATTGGTAAGTTCAACCCATCAGACTACAAAAAGGTGATGACAGGAAACACAGCAAGCAGTGGTTTTTCTGTATCAAGCTTGTCTGAGACGGTATATGGTTCATCTACAACCAAGGATGTTGAAACAATGCTTCAGTTAGTGTATATGCGTTTTGAGGAGCCGCGTTTCGATAAGGAGAAGTTTGACCAGCAAATGGAAAAAAGCTACGAAGCTTTGGAGACTAAGATAGAAACTGAAAAGTCTATCAAGCAGGATACACTTAGAGCTATTTTTAGAAATGGCAACCCACGTGTTTACGAGTTCAGTAAAGAATACCTAGATGCGATTACCTTCGAAAAACTGGAAAGAATCTACAGAGAGCGTTTCTCTGATGCCAGTGACTTTACTTTCTTTATTGTAGGTGACGTTAAGAAGGAAGTTTTGAAGCCACTTGTTGAAAAATACATTGGTGCTATCAAAGACCTGGACAAGGAAAAAGAGGCATGGGTTAAGAGAGATGAATATGAGCTGAAAGGCAAGAATGAGTATCGTATTGAGGTACCGATGGCATCACCTAAAGCATCAGTGATGCTTAAATTGACTGCTGATACCAAATACTCAAGAGAGAACATTATTTATCATGCAATCATAGGGTCTATCCTTGACTTGCGTTTTACAGAAAACATTAGAGAAAAGGAGAGTGGTACATATGGAGTTAGTGTAAAGCCAACATCTTCGAGACTCCCAGAGTCGAAAAATGTACTAAAAATCGGCTTTGATTGTGACCCTGAAAAGGCAGATTACCTGAAGTCACTGGTATATAAGGAGCTGAAAGAAATTCAGAAAAATGTAAGCGAAGCTGATCTGGAGAAGGTAGTCCTGAATATGAAAAAGAATGGGGAAAACCGTCAGGAAAGCAATGCTTACTGGATGAAGGCGCTATCAAAGTATTATGATACACAAGAGAATATCTTGGAGCCAGCATATTACGATGAAGTCATTGAAAATGTAACAACCAAAGATATCGAGAAAGCAGCCAAACGTTTCTTTAAGAAAGCTAATGTAATCGATATCGTCTTTGTTCCTGAGGAAGCAGGAGAAGAAGGTGTACAATAAATATTAGAGGTGGGAAGAAGTGAGTATAATCCTACTTTAAGGCATTGCGACGGTAACATCGCAATGCCTTTTTTATATGCTTCAATTTAAGCAAGAACTGAATTGGAATAGAGATTTTTTATTCTAACCCTTTCACATATTATGAGGTACTAAATGAAGCTGTTACCCTGATCAGCCCTTTTAGGGTTATGATATAATGAATGCTGTAAAATCCGGATTACCATCTGGAGCTAATATGGTTTGTTTCCTTTAGACCCGAACTTTGGTTGGTTATTTCAAGATGTCGCTCCTGACGGAGCTTTAAAAAAGATAACCGATGGCTTATAGCTACAAAGATTCAGCACCTACGGAACTAATAAAGTGAACAGCTCCATCGGAGCGAGACCTTTGTAGTACTTCTGTTTTTGTAAGGCAAGTGCCGTAGGTGCGGCACCTTCAGGGAGTCGAGTTATCATAACTTAATCTCAAGTCTATCAGAAACGGTGTCTGTTGTAAAAAAAATAATCCCAAAGAGGTTCTATAATAGTAGCCGTAGGCTTTAGCCTACGGCATAAGTAAATCCATTTATCTAACTCCAAAGGAGTTGAACCTATAAATCATTGAAGTGTTTAAAACATCCGATTTTAATGATACAGCTGCTTAAGGGGCAACATACCAGCTTAATTACCTTGTTATTCATTTCTTTAAAAGTCTGTTGAGACATATCTCTTTTTACTGCAACCTACCCAATAGTTCCTCCTCTCAGCTTTTTATAAAAGTTACTTTCTTATTCTTTTCGATTTAGGCTTTGTGATAAATATTGATGTTTGTAGACTTGTACAGTCTTTTGTCGTTGAGTATATGTTATAAAGGCATAGCAGTTTTTGTTTGTATGTCGTCACAGTTACAGCTGTTCGTATGTCATATTTTATGATTTGAAAATTGTTTAGGCAAAACAAAAAAGCCATTTACTCAAGAGTTTACCAAAGTGTAAAAACTGTATAAAGCTTGGGCTAATCAGGAGTATAGAGTAAGCGGAGAAAGGGCAGCATTTTTAGAGGTGAATTTTTTTAATGCAACAGTCAAAAAATATAAAATCAATGCAAAAAACCATTGTCTACTTGTTGACAGCTTTGCTGTTGGTTTCAGTTATAGCTTGCAAGGATAAGAAAGGAAACTGGGATTCGGAGAAAGAAGTAGAGACCAAGGTGAAGTCAGATAAGAATGACTTTTTGGTAACAATCCAGACAGATATGGGGGAAATGCACGCCATACTTTATCCACAAACACCACAACATCGTGAAAACTTTGTAAAGCTGGCTAGACAGGGATTTTTTGATGGACTGCTTTTCCATCGGGTCATTAAGGGTTTTATGATACAAGGAGGTGATCCAGAATCTCGAGATGCAGAAAGTGGCAGTTCTTTAGGAAATGGTGATATAGGATATTTGTTACCCGCTGAAATCACGCCTGAGTTACGACATGTAAAAGGAGCTTTGGCTGCAGCCCGAAAAGGGAATAATGTCAATCCTGAAAAGGAATCGAGTGCTTGTCAATTTTATATTACTGACGGGAACGTGTTGTCTGAAGCAGAATTGGAAGGGGTGTTGGTAAATCAGCACAAACTTTCTGAGTGTTTCAACAAGTTGCTTCAGATGGAGAAGTATGCTGACCTGCAATCAAAGGTTGCCTATATGCAGATGGAGCAAGACAGGAAAGGATATTATAAACTGATGATGGATTCAAAAGAGTTATGTGAAGAGGAGTTTGGTGTTGAGTTGGATAAACCTTTGGATCCGAAAACAAAAGCGGCATATACATCTATTGGCGGTGCTCCTGAGCTTGATGGAGAGTATACAGTATTTGGGCAGGTGATCGATGGGTTGGAAGTAATTGATAAAATTGCTGCTGCACGTACAAATAGGGCTAACCGTCCGATCAGTAATATAAAAATGGAAGTAAAGGTAGAAGAATTACCCAAATCGGAGATTGAAGAGAGGTATGGGTATCACTACTAAGATAAGAGGTGTTTAAAGAGTGTCTGTTTTCTTTGGAAAGCAGACTTTTTTTATGTGGCCAACAGAGAATGCAAAGAAACCTAAGTAGGAGGCATTTATACCAAATTAGACTTTTTCATTGATTATTGTCCTCTTAAAACATTGAAAACATAGGGACTTAACAATTATTTAATGCTAATAGTGAAACATTGTTCATTTTTTGGGAGTTAACGCACTGAGGAAACTTTCATGTTACTTTCGGTTTCCTTATGTTTGCAGGCAAAATAATTCAACCAAGTAATGATTATCACTGATTCACAAGAAAGAATATTAGAAAAAGCAACAGAGCTATTTATGAGGTTTGGTGTCAGAAGTGTCACCATGTCTGATATCGCAAAAGAGCTGGGAATGTCAAAGAAGACAATCTATCAGTACTATTCCGATAAAAATGCTTTGGTCAGAGCTTTTGCCAAAAACACATTGGAGTCTAATACTTGTATTGTCGATAATATCATTGATGAAGCGCAGGATGGTCTTTCCATGCTGTTTAGGCTTTCGGAGCATTTTAAGCAGATGTTGAAAAACATGAATCCTATTCTCTTTAATGATTTGCACAAGTATTACCCTGAAGTGTGGAAGCTTTATGAAGAGCATAAAGTTGAGCAGATGCAGGATAACCTTGTCAAGGCTATGGAAAGAGGGCAAGAACAGGGGCTGTTTTTGAAATATATTGATAAAAACATTTTAGCCAGAATGCGTACAGCACAGGTAGAAATGGGCTTTAATCCTTCAATTTTCCCACAAGATAAGTTTAGTACACTGGATGTTCAGATGGAACTGGCAGAGCACTTTATAAGGGGGATTTGTACAGAAAAAGGGATTAAGCTAATGGAAAAGTATAAAGCAGAGTTAAATAATCAATAATTATAAAACTAGATGAATAACAAACTTTTTACGCTTATCACAGCTTTCTTGCTGGCTATGGGAGCGTGTGTGTCAGCAAGTGCACAAGAGGCGGCTTCAGGTGGAGGCAATGCCTTTTCATTGCAGCAATGTATTGATTATGCAATGCATAATACAGTTGCAGTTCAGAATGCTGAAATTGATGCCAAGATTGCTGATGCAAAAGTGGCTGAAACAACAGGCTTAGGGTTACCTCAAGTAAATCTGGAGGCAAACTTTGTTGATAACCTAAAGATCAGAACTACATTTTTGCCAGCTCAGTTTTTTGACCCTGAAGCACCTGCAGGAGCACAGACACCTGTACAGTTTGGGGTGAAATACTCATCAGATGTTGCAGTGAATGTACAGCAATTGTTGTTTGATGGTACTTTCTTTATGGGTTTGAAAGCGGCAAAGACTTTTACTGAGCTTTCAAAAAAGCAGTTGACCCAAACCAAGATAGAGACAGTAGCAAATGTAACAAAGGCTTACTATACAGTGCTGATCAGCCGTGAAAGGCTGGAGATCCTTAAGGAAAACCATGATGCTATCGAGAAGATTTATAAGGAAACTAAAATGTTCTACGAAGCTGGTATGGTAGAGCAGATTGAAGTGGACCGTCTGGAAGTGGCATTAAATAATATCAAGGTACAAAAAGAAAATGCTGAGCAGTTGACTGTAGTCAGTGAGCAATTGCTGAAATACCAAATGGGTATGAAGCTGGACGAACAAATCGAGCTGTCAGAAAACCTTGAGGAAGCAGGTAAAGCGCTAGCAGCGTACAATGCTGAAAACACTAAGAATTTAAGAATTGAGCAATCAATCTTAGAGACAAGTATTGCGTTAAATGAATTGGAGCGTAAGGCCAAGTTCTCGGAGTACTATCCTAAGTTATACGCATTCGGTTCATACGGTTATACTGCCGGTGGCAACTCGATGAGTGATATGGGAGAGTGGTTCGACCTTGCAAATGTGGGTGTATCTTTCAAGATGCCAATCTTTAGTGGTATGATGAAGTCTAAGCAATTGGAACAAATCAAACTGGAAGGGCTGAAGCTCGAAAATACAAAAGTAGGTTTGGAGAAGCAGATCACTATTGAGCAGAAAAATGCGGAAATAGACTATGAAACCAACCTTAAGAACCTGCAAACTCAAAAACGTAATATGGAGGTAGCCAAGCATGTGCTTGATATTGCCAATATCAAATTCAAGGAAGGGGTAGGTTCTTCTTTGGAAGTGTCAAATGCGGAGAAAGATTATGTAACAGCAGCAGATAGCTATTACTCTTCTCTTTTCAATGCGATCACTGCCAAAGTGGATCTTGAAAAAGCCAATGGAACCTTGTCGGTGGACTAACTCCAGATACCTTATATATAAAGCTTTGAATTAGAACAACAGATTTAGAAATATCTCAAACCAATGAAAAATATAACAAATAGACTGGTTTTATTGGCAGCGGTTTCTGCCATGTTTACTGCTTGTGGCGGTGATGCGGCTTCTTTAGACGAGAAGAAACAGGTGCTTGAAGAAAAAAGAGAAGAGCTACTGACTCTTAAGGCAGAGATTGAAAAGCTTGAAACTGAAATTGCATCAGAGACAGATACTGATACAAAAGCTGGTTTGAAGAGAGTGACTTCAGTGACCGTTGCAGAAGGTACTTTTGCGCACTATGTAGATGTACCGGGTGAAGTTACTTCAGACAATAACGTATTGGTAGCACCAGAAACCAGTGGTGTATTGGTGAAAAAATACGTAAAGGAAGGACAGTTTGTCAGAAAAGGACAGACAGTAGCGACACTTGACGTAGAGGTAATGCGTAAGCAGTTAAATGAGGTGGAAACTTCTTTGGACCTTGCTCGCACATTATATGAGAAGCAGGAGCGTCTTTGGAAACAGAATATCGGCTCTGAAGTACAATACCTTCAGGCAAAAAATAACGTATCGTCATTGGAGGCTAAAGAAGCTAGCCTGAAATCACAGATCCGAAAGGGAGTGGTTACAGCACCAATTAGCGGTACAGTAGATGAGTTTTTCGCAAATGCTGGTGAGATGGCAGCTGCCGGACAACCACTGACAAGAATAGTCAACCTGGGTACTGTAGAGATCAATGCCGAGGTTTCTGAAGTATACAGCGGAACGATCAAGAAAGGTGATAAAGTATTGGTGACATTCCCAATGCTTAACCTTGAGAAGGAATTGACTGTAGATATGGTAGGTCAATATATCAATGATGTGAACCGTACTTTCAAAATCCGTATGAGAATGGATAACAGTAAGGACAACCTGAAGCCTAATACCATGGCAATGGTTCGTATCAAGGATTTTGAAAAAGCTGAATCTATTTCAGTACCGACACACTTGGTGCAAAATACACCAAACGGCAAGCAGTTTATGTACGTGATCAAGTCTGCCAATGGAAAGGATGTTGTTGAGAAAGTGGAAGTGGAAACTGGTAAATCCTACAACGGCATGACACTGGTGACAAAAGGACTTAACAAAGGTTCTATACTAGTGGACAAAGGTTACAGTGAGGTGATCAATGGTGAAGAGGTGTACATCGTAGCTGACAATTCTTAATTAAAAAACATTGGGTAGTGACGTTCGGGAATGAACCCTCCCGAACTAATCATTCACAATTCATTTGATATGAATCAGAAATCAAATCAGAATAAGCCACTGAAGGAGTTTAAACTCAGTAGCTTTTCCATTGACAACAGCATAAGTGTCTTTATCCTGACAGCGATTATTATCATGTTTGGGTATGTATCTTACAACTCAATGCCGAAGGAGCAGTATCCTGAGATACAGATCCCAATGGTATATGTTAATACGGTATACCCTGGTAACTCTCCTGTCGATATCGAAAACTTGATTACTAGACCAATTGAGAAAGAGCTTAAATCTGTAAAAGGTGTAAAAGAGATCAAGTCTACTTCTGCACAGGATTTTTCAGCTATTGTCATTGAGTTTAATGAAGACGTTGAGGTGTCTAAAGCACTTCAGGACACCAAGGATGCAGTAGACAAATCAAAAAGTGAGTTGCCTACTGATCTTGATACAGACCCGAATGTAGTTGAACTCGACTTCTCTGAGATTCCTATTATGGTAGTGAACCTTTCAGGTGATTTTGAGATCGACAAGCTGAAGGACTATGCAGAATACCTTCAGGATGAAATGGAGGAATTGCAAGAGGTATCAAGAGTGGATATCGCAGGTTCTGTAGAGCGTGAAATCCAGATCAATGCAGACATCTTCAAGATGGACGCAATGAAGGTGACGTTCTCAGATATCGAAAGTGCAGTAGCCAATGAAAACATGACCATCTCTGGTGGTGACGTATTGACAAATGGTTTTCGTCGTTCACTTCGTGTTTCAGGAGAGTTCAAGACCGCAGACGAGATCAGACAGATTATCGTAAAGTCTGAGGATGGAAGACCTATTTACCTGAAAGACCTTGCTGAAGTAAAGGATACATACGTAGAGCGTAAAAGTTATGCCCGTCTGGCTACAGGTGAAGAGTTTACAGCAAAGGGTGCTAACCCTGTAATCTCACTGAAAGTAGTAAAAAGAGGTGGTGAGAACCTGATTAACGCGACCAAGAAGATTGATGACTTATTGGAGGAAGCTAGAGAGTCTTACCTGCCAAGAAACCTGAATATTGCCATTACACAATCTCAGGCACAGGATATGGAAAACCAGTTGAGCAACTTGATGAACAACATTATTTCAGGTGTGATTCTGGTAGTAGCAGTACTACTGTTCTTTATGGGATTGCGAAATGCGATCTTTGTAGGTATTGCGATTCCATTGTCAATGCTGATGTCATTTGTGATCCTGAGCTTTATGGGAATCACATTGAACATGGTAGTACTTTTTGCCTTGATTCTGGCGTTGGGTATGCTCGTGGATAATGCGATTGTAATTATTGAGAATATCTACCGACTCAGGGAAGAAGGCTTTAATTCTAAGGCTGCTGCTAAGCAAGGTGCTGGTGAGGTTGCGATGGCAATTATCTCATCTACAGCAACAACACTTGCGGCATTTGTGCCATTGGCATTCTGGGGTGGTATCATGGGTGAGTTTATGAAATACCTGCCAATTACATTGATTGTCGTACTGGCTTCATCTCTGTTTATTGGTTTGGTGATCAACCCTGTGGTAGCAAAACAGTATATGGTTGTGGATGACCGTAATATGAACCGAAACCTCAAGCTGAAACTGATCTCAGGTGTTGCCTTGGTGGTATTGGGTATTGTCTTCTACATCGTAACGTTCTTTGGTGATAGCGGTAACTATACAATCGCTAACCTGCTAATGGTATTTGGTGTATTGACCTTGCTGAATGCTTATTACCTGAAAAAAGCTTCTTACTGGTTCCAGGACAAGCTGTTGGTTGCTTTGGAGAAAATTTACCTGAAAACCCTGAAGTGGGCATTGGGTGGTTATAAGCCAATTCTAATTACATTAGGTACTTTTGGCTTGTTAATTTTATCAGTGATGATGTTTGGTTTGAGTGAGCCAACAGTAGGTCTGTTCCCAGAGAATGAGCCTAGATATGTATACATGTATATTGAAGCTCCACTAGGTACAGATGTTCAGCAGACAAATGATATCACCAAGAAGCTGGAGAAACGCCTTTACAAGGAGCTGGAACCACATAAAGATATCATTGAGTCGATTGTAACCAACGTTGGTGAAAATACAAATGACCCTAACCAGAATACTGGTAGTGGTATCACTCCTCATAAGAGTAAAATCTCGATTGCGTTTGTTCCTTTTGAGAAGCGTAATGGTAAAAATACATCAATTATTCTGAGCCAATGTGCTGAGATCGCCAAAGAAATACCAGGCGTAAGCGTGGTGACGGATAAGGAGCGCAACGGCCCTCCAGTAGGTAAACCAATCAACATCGAAATAACAGGGCATGATTATTCGAAACTGATTGAGCTGGCAGATGAGATGCAATCTAAGATTGATAAGTCTGGCATAATGGGTATTGATAACCTCTCAATGGATATCAACGTGGGCAAGCCGGAACTGCAAGTACAGATTGATAGAAACAAGGCTCGTCGCTACGGACTTTCAACTGGTCAGATAGCCATGGCTTTACGTACAGCAATTTACGGTAAGGAAATCTCCAAATTGAAAGACAAGGAGGATGAGTATCCAATTATGCTTCGCCTGAAAGATCAGTACCGTTACAATGTATCTGCCTTGGCAGATCAGCGTCTGACTTTCCGTGACAATAAAGGTAAAATGCACCAAGTGCCAATTTCAGCGGTAGCTCACCTTGAGTACACTTCGACAGTAGGAGAAGTAAAACGTAAAGATTTGGACAAGGTGGTGACACTAAGCTCCAACATTACTGAGGGGTATAACTCAAACAAGGTAGTGGATGCTGTAAAGAAAGTAATGGAAGGTTATCCGATGCCAGAAGGTTATGCCTTCAAGTTTACAGGTGAGCAGGAAGAACAGCAGAAATCAATGGAGTTTTTGAGCAATGCAATGTTGATTGCAATGTGTTCAATCTTCCTGATTCTGGTATCACAGTTCAACTCGTTTGTAAAACCATTTATCATCATCCTGTCAGTAGTATTCTCCCTGATTGGTGTGTTCTTGGGACTTACGTTGTTCAAGAATGATTTCATTATCATTATGACCGGTATTGGTATTATTTCCTTGGCTGGTATCGTGGTGAATAATGCGATCGTATTGATTGACTATACAGATCTTTTGATCAATCGCCGTAAGGAAGAGTTAGGACTTGAGGGTGACGATAACCTACCAGTCAATGAAGTACTGGAGTGTATTGTTAAGGCAGGTTATACACGTCTGAGACCAGTATTGTTGACAGCAATCACAACGATTCTAGGCTTGGTGCCGATGGCAGTGGGTCTGAACATTGACTTTGCTGGAATGTTCTCAAGCTTTGAGCCGCAAATTTACTTTGGTGGTGACAACGCAGATATGTGGGGACCAATGGCAATGACTGTGATCTATGGATTGGTGTTCTCTACATTCCTTACTTTGATCATTGTACCTGTAATGTACTTGCTGTCTGTACAGTTTGGTAACATTATGGGAACTCTTCTAGGTAAAGGAGAAAGTGCTAAGAAAACAGCACCAGCCAATCAGAATGGGCACTATGTGTCTGCCCTTGTTGATAAAACAAAGGCACCAGTTTCTGAGTAATCGTGTTGGTGAAATATATATTGAAAAAGCCCAAGTACATACCGTACTTGGGCTTTTTCTGTTTTAGGGTTTTGTGAAAATATTTTAGGCATCTGTACGGTTTATTTCATTGATAGCCTCCCCCCATAAGTTGGCATAAGAGAAGTTCGTAGTAGAAGGTTGTTGGTTTTCATGATGCTCTATGAAATGAATGCTTGCTGTAGGGAAGTCAGTAACAAGACTGTCGTTGTCGATTTCAGGAAAGGGAACGGATATATTCATCAGGTCATTGACACCCGCATTAAAGCCATTTTGACCAACTTCAATAATTGTGGAACCATGGCTATTAACCAAGTCAAAATTATGAATCTCTATGTGGTTTTGGTGAAGCAATTCTGCCCATAACCAAGCATAGAAAAAGGAATTGGTATAATCATAATAAGGACTGTAAACAGGTGCTGACGACCGGGGATGCTTTAGCGGAATTTCATTGTTAAACTCCAATTTTTTGAATGGTCGGATAATTTTTTGTCTTGTCTCTGAAATCACATCATCAATCCCTACATGCTGACGCATTTTCTGTGTTAGGTCTTTTAAAAAGATATTGAAGGCTTGCTCTTTATTGCTTACGTAGGAATCATAAGATTCCTGACTGGCAAATGTATTAGTCATTTTGGCCTTGAGAGAAATAGCATCACCTTTTGTACTGGTCGCAAAATCTTTTAATACGGCATTGACTACAATATCGATGGGGTATGTGCCTACAGGGTGTACCCTGTTTATATTGATGTCGATCAAGTAATAAAAAGTGGCATCTTCATATTCAAGCATCATACTTAACTGATCGAATAGTTCAGCCTCAATACTGTCTATCCCTGTCCTGAACTCTTTGACAACACTTCTGAAATCATCAGGAACACTGTTTTCATCTAAGTAAAAATCAAAGTTGTTTCTACTTAACCGGATGATGTTATCTACTTTTAGCGATATAAATACCTGATAGAGTTGTTGAAGTATTGAAACCGCACAAAAGGTTTCATGTTCTTCCTGTGTAGAGAAGGCACCAGCTGTAAGGTTGAAAAACATTCTGCCGAAAACATTCAGGGGTTTCTTCTTCTCAATACGGGTCGCCTGAGAAGGATCAAACTTTAGATGTCCACTAAAGTACATACGTTAAAGGGTTAATGATAAGTGGTAAAGGAAATACACGTAGTAAGTTGTTGAATGGTATTGTGAGGAGTAGTGTTTTGAAGTACTTCCTGTTGTTTACTATAATTTATATAAAAAAATCCCCACCTGCTTATCGAACAAGTGGGGAAAGTATATAGATATTACTTGATGCCTTTGAAAATCACAATACAGGCTTTAAGTATCGTGCTGTATGGTTGTCTTTCTGCTTAGCTAAGTCTTCAGGAAGTCCTTCAAATACAACCTGACCACCATTCTTTCCACCTTCAGGGCCAAGGTCAATAACCCAGTCCGCAGTTTTTACAACTTCCATATTGTGCTCAATAATGATAACGGAGTGACCATTGTCTACAAGCGCATTGATGGACTTCATCAGTTTATTGATATCATGGAAGTGTAGGCCAGTAGTGGGTTCATCAAAGATAAACAGTACTCGTTCCCCTTCCTTGAGTGTACCTTTCACTAGGAACGAAGCCAATTTTACTCTTTGGGCTTCTCCACCTGATAAGGTATTGGAAGACTGACCCAACCTGATATAACCAAGCCCTACTTCTTGCAAAGGTCTTAGTCTGTCAGTGATTTTCTTTTTATCCTCAAAGAAAACCATAGCTTCATCAATACTCAGGTCCAGAATGTCTGCAATATTTTTTTCCTTGTATTTGATGTCAAGGATTTCACTTTTAAAGCGGGTACCATGACAGCTTTCACATGGCAGGTAAATATCAGCCATAAACTGCATTTCAATCTTGACAGTACCTTCTCCTGAACAAGCTTCACATCTACCTCCATCTACGTTGAAAGAGAAGAAAGCAGGCTTATAGCCTCTTTGTTTGGCTAGAGGTTGTGATGTGAATAATTCTCGTATAGCATCATAAGCCTTGACATAGGTCACAGGGTTGGAGCGAGAAGACCTTCCGATAGGGTTTTGGTCAACAAATTCAACATGTGAGATGGACTTGGTCATACCGTCCAGCCCTTCCATTTTGCCTGTTTCCTCGTTGTAGCTACCCAGTAATTTGCCAAGTGCAGGTTGCAGGCATTTTTTCACTAAAGTAGATTTACCTGAACCAGATACACCCGTTACACAGGTAATGGTATTAAGCGGGAATTTTACAGAGATGTTTTGAAGGTTGTTTTCTTTGGCTCCCAAAACCTCAATATATTCATTCCACTTTCTGCGTTTGGCAGGTACAGGTATCCTTTCTATTCCGTGAAGGTAACGTGCTGTATGACTCACTTCAGGGTCAGTCATATCATCTATTGTTCCCTGAAAAATCAATTCACCACCATAGACTCCCGCATCAGGCCCAATATCAATAATTTGGTCAGCTGATCGCATCACATCTTCCTCATGCTCCACAACAATTACGGTATTCCCCAAGCGCTTGAGTTCTTTCAGTACGGCGATGAGGTTTTCTGTATCTCTAGGGTGAAGTCCAATACTTGGTTCATCCAGAATATACATAGAACCTACCAAAGCACTACCTAGTGAGGTAGCCAGTTTGATACGTTGGTATTCTCCTCCTGATAGTGTGGAAGTAAGACGGTTAAGTGTCAGGTAACCTAAGCCGACCTTAATCAAATATACCAGCCTGTTGCGAACCTCAGCCAATAGTCTGTCCGCTACCTGATGTTCGTATTTGGAAAGCTGAATATTATCAAAAAACTCACTTACTTCTGTTATAGGAAGTAAAACGAGGTCAATAATGGACTTTCCATCAATCTTGACATATGATGCATCCTTGCGCAAGCGGGTACCTTTACAGTCAGGACATGTTGTTCTTCCTCGATAACGGGAAAGCATTACCCTGTACTGTATCTTATGAGTCTTGGATTCCAAGTGGCCGAAGAAAGCATCAATTCCCTTGAAATGTTTATTTCCAGTCCAAAGTACTTCTTTTTGCTCTTCAGTCAGGTCTGCATAAGGTCTGTGGATCGGAAAGTCAAAATGGTGTGCATTTCTGATCAATGGCTGAAGCCATTTACTCATGCTTTCTGTTCTCCAAGGAGCAATTGCTCCTTCATAAATGGAGAGAGATTTGTCTGGAATTACAAGGTCTTCATCAATGCCGAGTACTTTGCCAAATCCTTCACAACGTTTACAGGCTCCATAAGGGTTGTTGAAACTGAAAAGGTTGACGCTTGGCTCTTCAAACTTGACTCCATCAGCCTCAAATCGGTCAGTGAAAAGGTGACGTTGGGTACTACGGTCAGCATTGATCATCTCGATCAGACATTCGCCATGTCCTTCAAAAAGGGCGGTCTGAACAGAGTCTGCAATACGGAATTGGTTGTCTTCATCTTCTTTTTGTACCGCATTACGGTCAATCAGAATCTGGACATCATACCCAGTTGTATTGGCCTGAACATTTTTATACTCATCCTTATCAATTAACTCCTCAATAAAGCCCAGCTCACCATTGATCTCAACACGGCTGAAACCTTTTTGTAAAAGTAGCTTCAGTTCATCGTCAAGTGTTCGGTCTTCACTGATCTGTAAGGGGCTCAGCACAAGAAAACGGGTGCCATCTTCATGGCTGTTGATAAAGTTGACAATGTCGGTTACACTTGACTTACTGACTTCCTGTCCTGAAACAGGAGAATAAGTTTTACCGACACGGGCATAGAGCAATTTGAGGTAGTCATAAATCTCTGTTGTAGTCCCAACAGTTGAACGTGGATTCTTTGTTGTGACTTTCTGTTCTACGGCAATGGCAGGGCATACCCCCCTGATATATTCAACCTCAGGTTTTTCCATTCGTCCCAGAAACTGTCTCGCATACGAGCTCAGGCTTTCCACATACATGCGTTGCCCTTCAGCGAAAAGCGTATCAAAAGCGAGGGATGATTTTCCTGAACCGGAAACACCCGTGATCACCACAAATTTATTACGGGGAATGGCTACATCCACACCCTTGAGATTATTAACTTTTGCCCCTTTTACAATGATATATTGTTTTGGGTCGAGTTGATCTACAGAAATTGCCATGCTTGTCAGTCAATGTTTGCGTTCGGAATCGAGCATTCTCACAAATTTAGGATATTTTGTGGTTAGAACTTCCTTTTGTAGGAAAACAATCAACAATGGAATTTTGTGAACCCTTTTGAATAATATGAACCTGCGTTTTGTAACTGATTGTTATTTATCCTAAAAATTATTTGAATGATTTCATTATCCTGTGATTTGTATTTAAAATTGGTGTGGTTTTGAAGTGTATACGACCACCTGACTTTACCGGTAGCTGTTTTTTGATACCGGATAGAAAGCAGTTTCCAATAGAATAATAACTGTGCGGCAGTATTGTTTTGGAGTAATTCCCTGCCTGCAACTTTTTATTACAGTCATGAAAAAGATCATCAAAAGGGTGTACCTCGTTTGGGGCGTGTTTTGGTTTTTAGCTGTGTTTCTGGCATTGCTTCCACTATTTGCCATTATCATCCTTTACCCTGGTAAGAAGCTGCACCATTTGGCCTATTACCTCAATAAAGTTTGGGCCCATTGTGCATACCTTTTTATGGGAGCACCTGTTACGATCGAGCGAAAAGAAAAGCTGGACAAGAAACAGCCATATGTTTTTTGTGCCAACCATACGTCGTTTCTGGATACACCTGCTGTAGGGATGGTCAGTAACCGGTTTGCAGTTTTCTTGGGGAAAGATGCACTAGTAAAAGCACCATTGTTTGGCTGGATGTTTCGTAACCTGCATATTCCGGTTTACAGAGGACAGAGAGGGAATTTCAATTATGTAATAGAATCGTCTTGTGCTGCTGTGGACCGAGGACATAGTTTAGGTGTATTTCCAGAAGGAACCATGAACCGCAAGCCTCCGGTAGTGAAGCAAATGAAAGAAGGAGGTTTTGTGATAGCCATCAAAAAGCAAATACCAATCGTACCGATTACGTTATTGCATAACTGGAAACTGTGGCCATCACTAGCACCTGAGCTGAGTTGGTGCCCAGTTAAGATCGTACAACATGAGCCCATCGAGACAACAGGTTTGACTACCAAGGATATCCCAATGTTGAAAAAGCAGGTGATGGACACTATCAATGCCGAATTGGCGCAGTACTTCCCTGAGTATTACCAGACTACATTGGAGGAGGAAGTGAAATAAACTTTTGCTATTCTCTTTCCTGAGTTTGTAAATAGTTTGGTACTTTTGTTAGGAAGAGTTGAACCCCATAAAGCTTAAAATCAAATACCCGAGATGAAAATAGATAAAGAAGCGATAGAAAAGATTGCACACCTTTCCAGACTGTACTTCAATGAAAAAGATGAAGAGAGAATGGTGAAGAGTATGAATGATATAGTCAATTGGGTGGCTAAGCTTGAAGAAGTGGATACTGAAGGGGTTGAGCCTCTTACCCATATGACGGAGGTAACCAACAACTGGCGTGAGGATGAAGTGAAAGCACCACTCTCAAGAGATAAAGGCTTGAAGAATGCTCCTGAAAAAGATGAAGCATACTTCAGGGTTCCAAAGGTTTTGGAATAGTTATAAAAGCAGAAAGCCAATCAGTATTATGATTGGCTTTCTAGTATACAGCTGCTGAGACTCTCTCCTAAAGTATTTAACGCTATTGCTTGATCCTCTTTACCAGGCTTATACACCAACCACTCTTTTTTCTTGATGCTATATTGGTCAGGTTCAAACGTTTTAATTGAAATGGTTTTGGTGTCTCCATTGGTATCTGAAAACTCAAAAAACAAGATAGATTGAGGCACATCATTGACAGTTATATTACCTCTCTCGGTTTTGACTAATACCCCTTTTACCAAATCACCACATTGGAGGATATGGATTAAGTTGAAGCCTTTCTTGATTCCTGAAAAAACTAAAGCAAAAGGAATAGAATAAAGTGTCAGATAAAGTACCAGCACTGACTTGATACCTCCGAATATGCCAAGCGATTGTCCTTTAATAACAGCAACACCTGTTGAGGACTGAGCATATAGTACAGCAACAGAGTCACCCTCTTTTATCTCTTGCCACGGACTGTAGGAAAAGCCTTGCATGGAACTCGTTTCCTCATTTTTATTAGGGCTATACTTAAAAGTGTATTTATAGATATACTCATCGGATTGAGAAGCTCCCGTATCATCAATGGCTATTAATACCCCTTGTGTTTCTACTGGCTGTGTATGT
>NZ_JBAJNO010000007.1 GCF_036880985.1 Limibacter armeniacum | reverse complement strand
AGCATATCCGTTGTGGTATTCTACATCAAGGAGAGACTACAGGAGGTTGGATGATTAATCGAGACCCTAAAAAAGAGCTTCTGGAAGCCAAGACAATTAATGCTACAAAATTTGCTGATGAACTTGATAAAAAACTAAACTCATATAAAGAAGAATTGGAAAAAAGCGACTGGGATAGTGAAGTATGGGATAATTTCAGAACTAAGATGAGAGCAGTAATTAAAAACTGTCAATCCCAAAATTAGTTAATATGAAAAACCTAAAACCATACTAGCAGTGCCCCTCACCAGCAAGGTAGCCAAAGCCTCAAACAGTAACACCATCACTTTGCTAATGGCAGCTAACGGACAAGTGAATATCAACCCTATGGGCATAAAATGGGTATAGAAGTAAAATAGATTATAGCCTAAGTTAGGCTTCAAGCAACATAACTGATAACCTAAAGGACAGAATAAGAATGAATGAAACACCCATGAACTTTGACTGGATTGCATCACTGGTCAATGAGTTTCCAAAAAAACCTGACACCCGAAAAAACATCTTCGAGATAGCAGGTTTTCCCAAACGGGAAACCGTCAACAGTAACATGCTAAGGTTTTACCTGGACAAGGAAGAAGAGCACAACTTAGGTGCCTTGTTTTTCGATGCCTTGCTGGGATTGTATGCAGACAAGATGCCCAGCTTCGAGTCGGACAGGGAAAACTATGAAACACAGTTCACGGTAGAGCGGGAAATCCTGACCCCAAAAGGCAAGTATATTGACCTCGTGCTCAAGGAATGTGAAGCGGTAGAAGAGGGAAACCCCAAGTGGGCCATCATCATCGAGAACAAGCTGGATGCAGCCCTCTACAACGACCTGGAAGAATACTGGAATGCAGTTGAGGTGGATGGCCCCCACAAGCTGGGAATTGTGCTTTCGCTCCACCCCATTACAATGCCTGAAAACCCTCCATTTGTGAACATCACGCACAAGGAGCTGGCAGACAGGGTAATCAGAAACTTACCCACCGTCTATCTGGGAAGTGACGACAGGCACCTGCTCTTCCTGAAAGAATACACCTCAAACATCAACTCATTTTATCAAGACAAAAACTACTTACAAAGAATGGATGCAACACTCACATCATTTCATGAAAATGCAGAAAACATTCAAAAACTGATCAACCTCGATGCCG
Organism: Limibacter armeniacum; assembly: GCF_036880985.1. Taxonomy (NCBI): domain Bacteria; kingdom Pseudomonadati; phylum Bacteroidota; class Cytophagia; order Cytophagales; family Flammeovirgaceae; genus Limibacter; species Limibacter armeniacum. Next base: position 56,552 of record NZ_JBAJNO010000007.1, on the reverse strand, counting down.
ACCTGCTAAGGTATGTCACCAATGCGGTAGTGAACGCCATGGCCGAAGCAGGATTTAACGCCTCGAGTATCTACCCATCCAAGCATAAGTTTTTCCACTTCAATGCAGATAGCGAGCTGCTCTCAGAAACAATAAAAAATCATCTTGACGCAGCACACAAGTTCAGGGTTTGGGTAGATATAAAAAGGGTGAAAGACAAGGGGGAGTTTGTCGCTTTCTTTGAACTTTTCAACAGCAGCAATACCCTATACGGAGACCTGTTAAAAGAGAAGCTGAAGGATATCTCCTATTCAACCCATCTGAAGCCAGGCACCGGAGGCTCATTAGGTGGAGCCTTTTACCATATCTTCGCCATCTCGTTCGAGATAAAAGACTTTGGGGAAAAGGGTTTTGAGGAAACCCTCAAATCCAGGCTGCTTCAAGCATTATCTTACCATAGCTCCCAACCAGTTGATAAGGCAGTAGAAGCATTGGATGAACTGCTGAAAAAGTAGAGGCACTTAATCATAAATCAAAAGGACCAGCAACCAAGGTTGCAGGTCCTTATTCCAATCAAATAAAATGCTACTCAGCTGCGCCTAGCGGGAAAAGGGTTTGTGGTATAATATTTTAAATATTAAATATCTAAAGTTAATATCATACTATTTTTTTTATTTTAATATGGTAAACATTTAATAAAACAACACCATTATAAATAATCAGGCTTATCTAATCTGTTCAAGTAGTTTTGAATATTTGAATGATTATGATATTTATCATACAATGCCTTTAGTATGAAAATTGAAAAAATAAGACTTATTAAAGTAGAAAATAATGGAAACAAAACACTTGATTTAATACCTTTTAATAATTCATTAAAATTCTCAGTATCTCCATCGCATACGATAAAAATAATTACAAAACTAGTAATTATTAATAAAATACATATAGATAAATTAATCCAAGATTTCCTTCTCCACTTCATCAACTCACCATCTTCCCACTCCTTTAATTTCACGACTTTTTCTTTCTGTTCTGATCGCTTAATTTTATCCTCTAACTCTTTAATATACTTATTTTTATTTTCTTTATCTTCCTTTGATTCTTTATTAGACCTTTGAACTTTTTTATATAACTCTTCAGTCTTATTTATCTTACCCTCAAATTCTTTCATTATTCTCTCTATACCTTCAATTCTTCTATCATCAATTTCTTTTTGCTTCTTAGACTCTTCTTCAAGTCTTTTAACAAATAAGTTTTGGTCCTTTTCAGAAATGCTATTAAGTTCCTCAATATCATTTAATTGATTATCAACTATTCTAGTTGATATCCTAATTATATCTTGATCAGTTATTTTTTCTTTAGCATACTTCTGTATATTTTCATCTAAATCTCGAATTATTTTTGCTTTGGGTAAAGCTTTATTTAATGTAAATGACACTATTGAAGTTAATCCTATTTCAGCTAAATCTTTAGAATCTATTGACTTATTCACTCTAGGATTACTGAGCCATAAGATATTTAATAGCTCATCTGCTTTAATTGTTTCAGGCTGATATCTATTTTTATTTATATTATATCCACTATCAGATGAAGCAGAATTATTCACAAACCAACAATTAACTTTATCAAAATCCTTAACCAATCCCCCTCTTTTCTCCTTAACATATAATAATGCTAAAGAGTCATGTAAAGCTGCTTGCTCACTATTTCTCACATTTTTCAAAGATGTAAATTCATTTGAAAATCTAGCTTTATTTTTATCTTTATCCGTTAAGTAAACTATTTGTATATCCAGATCTTTTATTATATCTTCTATATTATCTATAATCCTTTCTAAGTCAACCTTTGTAAATCCTTTTCTATCACATGCATTATAAACATCTTCTGAATTTATTTTTTTCTGTAAAAAACTTTTATGAAAGTTTGATGCTTTAGCTGTCAACAACCCTTTAGTCTCCTCAAGAGTATCTTTTAAAACCTTAATTTTAAACCCTTCTTGTTTAGCTATATTTATAAGAGTCTTACATGTATGAGTAGATTCAGGTGTATTCAGATCAATCAAACTAACTATAAAATTAGTATCTAACAGCAATTCAACATCCCTTTCAATATCAGTAGTTTCATATTCAATAAAACTAGTAATAATAGCTCCTAAATATATATCTTTAATTTGCTCATACACTTGAGGTATTTTCTTGAAAAAGTTAATAAACTTAGCTTCTTGAGTATAATTATTACCATTTAAATATTCTTTATTTGATATATACTTAGATAAGTTAAATTTATTCTTTTCAATAAATTTAAAAATAGACCCGCCTTTTACATTTTTTAAACCTTCAGACTTACAGAAATCAAGATATAACTTCTCCAAGTTATTCACAACTTTCTTTTGTTTATTAATTACATCATCATAATCATCAAATTCATAATTATATATTTCAAAAGAGTTATCTTGATAAATACAAAAATGAGTAATTCCATTTGTATTTATATCATCACTAATTTCATTTAAAATATTTCTCAATACTGGAATTGGAAAATCTATTGAGTATAACTCATCAGACACTTTTTTAATTTCAAGAATACTATTACCTTTTACATTAACTCCATTTCCCTTCATTTGCCCCCTATCTTTACTAAGTTTTGATAGAGTTCTCTTAATAAGAGGCTTGAATATATCTATAGGTCCTTCCACTAAAGTTCCTTTATTTCTTATATGGGCTAATAGACTATATGTTATTGCTCTTTCCTTGTTCATGTTAGTTTAGTTCTTAGCTTTTAAAAAATAGTTTATCTTATAAAGATAAGTTCATATTAGAATAGTTCAAATCCAATTACATCTAATATTTACAAAAAAGTACCATATACATTTCACATAACACTAAGCATATAAGATTTTAACTATCAAATATTTATGACCACCTCCCCAAAATTCCTGACCCGACAGCAGGCCTCTACCCTTTTGGAAAGTATCGACAACCCACGTCACCGGCTGATGGTGCTGCTGATGCTCCGTGCCGGCCTACGGGTCTCCGAGATGCTCGCCATCCGGCTGCGCCATATCGATTTCAAGCACCGGATGCTTACCGTAGAAAAGAGTTTGAAAAAGCGGGGCAAAGTAAAAAGTAGGCAAATCCCCATGGCCGATGACCTCTTGGAAGCCATGGTCCACTACTGCTCCAGCCAAAGGATCGAACGGGAACAGCTCTTGTTTACCTACCGAAACAAACCCATCAGCCGGGCCGCCGTCTACAATATGCTCAAGCGGCTCGAAAGGCAAGTACCCGAAGTAGCCAACCTACAGCTTTATCCCCATAAGCTGCGCCATACGTTTGCCACGCACCTAAGGGCAGAGGATGCCAAGCTGGAGGATATCCGGGACCTGCTGGGCCATGAGAAAGTGGACACTAGTTTGATCTATGCCCATGCGGATAAGGAGAAGCTGCGTCAGATGATCAACCGCACCGAAAAGAAAAGCTGGCTTAAAACACTGCGCAGACGCTTTTCCCGCAAAAGGGTATTGAACCTGAATTACCAGCAACTGGACAAGGACTTTCTGATCGGCCGGAAAGAGGAGGTGATGAAAATCCAGTCGGCACTGGAAAAAGGGGTGAACGTAATTATCACCGGTGCCTATGGCGTAGGCAAAAAGCAGCTGCTGGACAACGTCTGCGCCCTGCGGCCTACACTGGTCTTTGACGACACCAAGCAGTTCAAGAAGTCGGTGCTGAATGCGATCCTTTTTATTCTCGACGGCAACAAGGAAGAGCTGAAGCGCCTGATGTTTGGCGATATCTCCAAAGAGCAACTCACCAACCGGCTCAGCAAGGAGTCGCTTATCAGCTGCTGCGATATCCTGATGGCAGTTACGCAGAAGGGGGAATATGTACTGCAAATCTCGGATATGGACGGGGTCACCCCCACCGTAGTGAAAGCACTCGAGAAACTCAACCGACACTTTGTAATAATCACCGCAGCCAGGAGTGTAAGCCTAAAGAACTCCACTTTCCTGTGGAACTTTGAACGTATCGAGCTGAAACCTTTATCAAGAGCCGACAGCCTGAAGATGATCTACCGGCTATCGGCAGGTATCAAGTTCGAGGACTATACCTATGCCCGCAATGCGATCTACGAGGCCAGCCAAGGCAACCCCCGCATGATGGTGGACTTGTGTGAAAGGCTAGCCAAGGAACCGGAGCTGACCCGCGAAGTGGTCGCCGAGATCGTGCAGAACTATGTAGGCCGTGAGTTGCAGCAGATCGATATGAGCATCTATTTCCTGCTGCTGTTTGGCGGACTTGCCGTACTGCGTTACCTCGCCGCTGAGGTGGGCGACACCTCCCTGCGGTTTATCGGAGGCTGCTTTATGATCTTTATGCTGTTTGCCCGCTACTTCTTCAATTCGTTCAAACGCTCCAGCTTCTAGCCCCTTGGATTTGTACCACCCCTCTACCTCTTGGAAATGCAAAATTTGACCCTGAAAAAAAGTGTAAACATTTGCCCCAAAAACTGTGTACACAGAATGCGAAAAGTGTATACCCCCCACACCCCCCATTACAAAAAAGTTATGCTAACCGTGGGATTGGTGATTTCTTTTATAAGTACAAGTAGTTGGGCACAGATCAGTGTCGTATCCGTCGATTCGTTAAGTGCATCGGTCATGGAATATTACCACAGGAAGATGGCTGCAGAGCAGGAAGAATTCCTATACCTGGAGCGGGGAAAGTGGATGAAGTATATGCCCACAGTAGGCTTCAGCTTCGGGTTGCCGTCGGTAAGCTGGGGAACGGGAAAGGTCTATGAGGCAAGGCAGGCTACCCAAGTCAAAACAGTAAAGCTATCGGCAATCAAGGCAGTAAACGAGCTGGAGATGAATGCCCTTTTGCAGGAAGTTATGATCGACCATCAAACGCTAATAGGGGAATTGGAACACCATCAGGTACTGGAGGAAATCCTACAACTGGAAGAGAAGCTGTTTGCCATAGTCAAGGAGGCCTACGAAAAGCACGAAATCACCCCAATGGAACTACTCTTGAAACAGAAACAACTGCTGACAGAAAAGGAGAAAGTGGCCATAAGCCTAAGGAAAATGTTGCTGCTGCGAGCCGAACTGTACAAGAAAGCAAGGTACCAATTACCCAAGATCAGGCTGGAGACAGAAGGCGAAAAACTGGCAGCGGAAAGGTAAGCGGCAGGCCTGCTCCAGCCAACCTACCTGCAAATCCATTTCGGGCTTCCGCAGGGGCAACGGCAGCCAAACCCCGCTATTGGCCACTTCGGTCTGCCGTGCCATCGGGAGCAGCCATCCGGCACACAAAAAAGCCACTTGGGTCTGTCCCGCCAAAAGCAAGAAGTTCCCTCCCAAATAGCCAGAACGGATGTCCGCCTAGACTTTAAGTAGCCAGGCCCACCCCCCGGCAAAGGTTTGGGTGTTCGCAGTTGCGGCAGTGTTCGCCCTTTTAGGTGGAAGAATATTTCAGTAAGTCCTCAAACACTTCAGTATACATCTCATACTGCTTCAGCAGCATTTCATGATACTGTCTCAGCTCCCCAATTGAATCAAAGCCTCTGGGAAGTTCTCCAACTTTATCGTATCGAGCGATTTGCATAGAAGCTATTCCCACCATATCGATCAGTTCCAAACGTTTTAAATTGTATTTTTTGATTAATCCATTCATTTCAGATAGTGGTGTTTAGCTAAGTGTCTTGTACTTAAATAACATGAATTATATACATATATTCAAATGATGTCATTTACATCTAACTAAAAATACCCCACAAAAAAGACCCTTATACAAATTTGCACAAGGGTCTCCCACTCCTAAGTTTTCAGTATTAAAACTCGAATATCTTTACAGGCAAAAGCGTTTGTGCAAATTTGCACAAACTCAAGTCCCTACTTATTCTCAATCACTTAACCCCATCAGTTTCTCCATCTCATCCCGAAACTGGTCATCGGTCAGCTTGCCCGCTTTCCACAGTTCCGCCTTCCGGAACAGCTTCTTGACAGGCTCCGCATACAGCTTGCCCTTGCTGGCAGTAGGCTTTTTCTCCTCTTCCTGCTCACGACTCTTCAGCTCCTCATACCCACGGTGGATACTTTTCTCACCCGCCATCACGGCCGCCTTCAGCGCATCATCGCCAGAGTCTGCAATCTTCTTCATCTTCGACACATTCCGGCGGCTGGTATCGGTCAGCTCGGCTACCTGCGCCAAACGGTCAATCTTCTCACTCTCTACCCCATGGCCCTGGTTGCGCTTGGCTTCCTCCTCCAGGTAAGCGGTCAGCTGCAAGCCGATCGAGATCTTCTCCGCATCCGACAGGTTCCGTCGCCCCAGCTGGTTCTTGAGCATCCAGATCCTGACCTCATTCTCCGAAGCAAAGTGCAGCTCACGGCAAGGCACATACTCAATGCGCTGGCGCTGGGCAGCACGCAAACGGTGGTGACCATCCACCACGGTTTCCACCACCGAATGGCCAACGCTGTGGCGCCAGTAGAGGATCGGCTCCCGCACCCCCTCCTTCTGTACAGACTCCTCAAACTCGGCAGCCTCCTGCTCGGTCTGCTTTCGGATCAGCGCCTCCAGTGCCGGATCCACATGGAATCCCGCCGGCGTCTTGAAGGTAATCTGCCGCTGCTCCTCGGCTTGGGCAGCCTGCTGGAAATCGGTTGAATGGTTCTTGGCTTTTTCGGCCTCCTTGGCCTTGAATTTATCCAGGTTCAGCATGGGTAATGATATCGTTAGGGAATACGGTAAAACGGAAAGGATTATACGCTAAGGCCTACAAGCAGCTCGCGGGCCATCAGCTGTACTTCTTCCGAAACGTCGGTATCCGAAAAGTTGGTATCCCGCTGGTAGCGGATGCTGTCCGGCAAGTAATTTTCCAGCAGCTTTAGCCCCAAATAACCGTCCAGCTCAAAAGGCATCTTGGATTCCTTCACCGAACGGTTCACACGGTTCTTGATCCCGAAAATGCGGGTCGGCAGCGAAAGGCTGTCCCTGACCTCGGCAATGTTGCTGATCGAGGAGATCGTAGGCCCCAAAGCCGTTTCGTTCAGGGTGATCGGCACCACCACATCCGAAGAGGCGATAATGCTGGTCAAAAGGTCCGTAACGGCCACATAACCCGCAGTGTCCACCAGGATATAGTCGTAGGCATACTTCTGCTCGTCAATCAGCTTGCGGTACTTTTCAGAAACGGCAATCGAGCGGGAGTCAAACGCCTCCACGGCAATGCGCTCGTGCACCCCGTTTTCGGCATACATCATCAGCGTCTGCTGCGGATCGGTATCGACGCAAAGCACACGGGTTCCCTCATCCAAGGTAATCAGCCCCATGGCGATCTGGCGCAGCAGCGAAGACTTGGTATTGCCCCCCTTGGAGTTGATAAAGGAGATCACACGTGCCGGCTCCCCTTTTACCAGGTAATCCAGCGGTACGCCCAGTACCTCGGCCACCTTTGACAGCCCCGAGTAAGGAATCTCCACCGAGCCTTTTTCCCACTTGATAAGGCCCTGCACCGAAAGGCCTACCTTTTCGGCCAGCTCCTTCTGCTTGACGTTTTGCTTCTTGCGAAGCCTTGCGATGTTTTCCCCGATCATACGTTTTACTTACCGTTTATCCCGTTTGTTACACTATTATTTAATTGCAAGTATAGAAAATTGAGAATTAAGGGCAAAAAATTTCTTTTTTTTACACTAAAAGATAACTTTGCCCGCAGCCTGATCGCTTGTGGAAAGCTTCAAACGGAAGCTACCCCAACGGGAAATGTCCTGTATTTGTTGTAAACAAAATGCAGACAAAAGGCATGTAAGGTTTTTTCAAAATAATTAGATAACCCTGTGTTTTGTCCAAAACCGGTCCCTGCATGCGATACCTTAATGGTTGTCGCAACCGTGTTACGGGCCTTGTCTCGGTTAATATTGGGTTTTCCGATACCTTTTTGGTCGTTGGCGTGCCTTTTTTGCCTTGTCATTTCAAGGTACAGTGCACATTTACAGGGTTTTTGAAGAACCTTACACTGGATAACTGATATAAAAAAATTGAAACTATTATAATTCTCTTGAGCACTGCCAGGTATTGTGAGATTTGTTAAGGTTGTTTTCTTTGTTTATTTGTAGGGTGTGTATCTATCAGATTTACAGTGTTTTAAGTAACCTTCCGATACCTTAATGGTTGCACTCCGATACCTTTTTGGTTGTTAAGCGATACCCTAATGGTTGTTGTGCGATACCTTTTTGGTCGTCGTCCGATACCTTTTTGGTTGTTCCGATACCCTAATGGTTGTACAACCGTCACGAGAACTTTTTACCTATGAATTACCATATCACCAAAACGACGCGCAAGGTGCGCAAGAGTAATGCCCTGATCAATGCCCGGGAGAAGGTAAGCCTGTCGGCATTGGAGCAGAAGCTGATTCTCTTTTCCATTACCGAACTGGATGGTGCGGAGCCCTCCAGGCCGCTAACGATCGAGTTCCAGGACTTTTTCGGCGAGCGCAAACTCAAGAGCAGCCAGTACCGAGACCTTCGGAAAGCCTGCAAGAGTGTGGCCTCTGCCATGGTGGCTTTTGAGCAGACCGACGACAAGGGCGAGGTACAGCTGGGCGAGTATGTGCCGGTATTCGGCAAGATTGTCGCCGACAATATGCGTGGGGAACTCACCTTTGAGTTCAACAGCCATATCCTGCCCCATATCACGGACCTGAAGAAGAACTTCACCTCTTACCTTTACCGCAATGTGGCAGAGCTCAAGAGTGCCTATGCCATCCGCATCTACGAGCTGTTGCAGCAAGGGGTGGACCGCTATGCCAGCCGGGAATTTTCCGTCGAGGAACTGAAGGAGATACTGGGCATTGCCGGTTTGAAGACCTACGAGAAGTTTGGCAAGTTCCGCCAGACCGTGCTGGACAAGGCCTGCGCCGAGATTACCGAAAAGACCGATATGGATGTAAGTTGGGAAGAGGCCGAAAAGCAGCGCAACAAGATCACAGCCATCCGTTTCCTGATGAATTTGAAGCAGCCCGCAGAGAAAGTGAAAGTGAAAGCAGTGGAAAAGGCAGCCAGTCCCTCCAGTGTAGCGCCCAAGCAGCTTACCATCGGGGAGACAGTCCCCAAGACATTTACCTTTGAAAGCGAAAAACACCGCCGCCTGCATGCACGGCTGCTGGAGCTGGAGCTTTCAAGCGGACAGGCCATGGTAGTCGTGAAGGAAGTAGGGGTAGAAGGGGAGACCGGCATCTGGAAGCTGGTCAATGAGATCAAGATGGGGGTCAAGGACGGTAAGGTCACCAGCGTGAAGAGCTATACGCTGAAGCTGCTCAAGGATCGGTACCAACTTTCACTATAAAAGCATTTCAATAAATCGTATTGATTAGTATATTTACGCAACCGTTTCCTTACCAAGGGGATACGGTTGTTTTTTTTAACTAAAACCTATTAACCTGATGACTTTACAGAAAAAATATGTTTCTGACCCTGTGCGCTTTTTTTACCTTTTGGAACGAGTGACTGCTCCAGACCTGATGCTGGGCATCGAGCGTTTCCAGTTACTTCAGGAGCTAAAAGAAGTGTATCAATCCGCTTGCCGCCACCAACCTTCCCAATGTGATAAGTTTAGAAAGCTGATCCAGTCCGCAGGCCTGTGGAATGGGAGTTGGGAGGTATCTTAGATTACCTTGAAGGTTGCTAAATGGAAAGCCGCCATTTCCCTGTTTGTGGGAGATGGCGGTTTTTTTTATTGTCTATTGATCTCAATTCCAAGGCAAATACTCATATTTAAACTGATCATTACCTCCTTGTCCTTGAATGGGATAGCCTTGTTCATCGTAGGTGAATACTTCGTCTACCTTTTTTGAAGTGCCATCCTCATATTTGACAGTAAAGGAAGAGAAGTTGTTGACCAAGTATGGAGTATAATGTCCCGATATTTGAAGGGTAATGGGAGCAGGAAGCCCAAAGTAAGTAGAAACCTTATCGTCATAAACATATTCAACGTCATCTGTATATGTTACTTCTCCATTAGTATATCCAGTTATATGGAGACTGGTTGGTTGCAAATGTTCATCATAGGAAGTGACTTCCATTTTCATAATGCTCTTTTTTATGTACTTATTAGCAGCCCTTTCTCGCACCAATTTCTTGAAGACTCCATTGCCATCATATGAGAATGTATAAGCTAAGGTAAGAGCTTTTGTTCCATCACCAAGATCATAGGAAAAGATATCAGTTAGGAGTCCATTATCATTGTAGTGATATTCCCTTTCTTTTTTGTTCAGTGAATCTTGTACCAATTTACTATGGGTAATTTGTCCCTCAGCATTGAAATAGTACTGATAAATACCCCCAGTGAAATTCAGTTCCCAATAGCTATCATATTTTGTCAATTCCCTGATGACTTTACCATTTTCTAAAACCCTTGATAAATATCTAGTAGGTTTTTTATCTAAAGAATCATCAGGATTATTATCACCGTCTAGATCAACGGTATCAGATGAACAGGCAAATAAAAGGCATGAAAACAGGAGTAAGATTGTATATCTCATATAAGTTTAAAATATGGTAGAGTTTAAATAATTTTCTCCAATACTAAATAAATAAAATGCTATTGCCACTAATTTTAAATGCATAACTAAAAAATGACTTTTAACTTAAACCAATATAAAGGCATCTTCATTTGATTATGAAAGAAGTAACTGATGGCACGTAAAACCCACACCCCACTGCCATGCCCTGCTAGCCACTGTCATCCGGCGGGTTTCGGCAGCCAGTCCACCCACAAAATCCCACTTCGGTCTGCCGCTCCCATTCGCCTGCTGCCAGCGGTTCCCACGCTGGGCGCCGGGGGCTTTACTTCGCATGGAGGGCTGAAGCGCCAAACCCACCCACCGCAAAGGGTTGGTTTTCGCGATAGGGCAGTGGTCGCCCCAATAAATGCCCCTCTAGCGATTATTCCCACCACACTCAGTCAAGGGCAATACCCCTCCGAAAAGCTAATCCCCACTGCGCCACTGGCCAGTACCCCTTATGCTGCAAGGTAGCCATGGCCGCTAAATGCCAACCCTCGATTCCAAAAGCAAAAGCCGCACAAGCCATCCCACTGCCAATTCCTTTTGCTTTTGGCCCAAGCCATGGGCAGTAATTGCAGCCATAGGGGTTCTGCAGCCGTGGCTCCGTCGGGGTAGCTTTCTTTCCTGGGCTTTTGCCCTTGTCTGTACCCGCCCCGGTTAGCGGCATTCGCTTCGCTCATATTTTTCATTAAAAAGGGGATGCGCCGTCCTCCCTCAGTGTGTAGATTTTCTTTCTTTAGTGCAAGTTTATGGGGTTGTTTTTTTGCTAAAAAATTAAACTTTAAGTACTTGTTTATCAGTGTTTTAGGTTGTGATTTTGGTATTTTTTGGCTATATTGAGGTATCAAGTTAAGGAAATGAGCAGGCTAGCCGTTTCGCTCCCCTCTTTGAAAAGTTCAATTTTAAACCCAACCACAAAAAAAACGGACTGCCCAAGTCGCCAAACCGTTGCAGCCCGTTTAAAAATTCTAACGTTATGAAAAATAACCATTCTCCGCAGATTTTCACCCCTGAGTATGCCAAAATCTTACTGCCTGTAGTCAAGGAGCATACTGTTATGGCCATGGCGCAGTATTTCAGCCATATAGCCCGCTATCCTGAGCCAATGCTCTATCATTTGGCCTACCGTCAGGAGTTGCGCCATACCGCTTTTTTGTGGCTCTCCCTTTTGCACCGTTGTACCGGCATTATCGGTTTGCCGGCTGGCATGTACCTCTCCATCCGTTACAGCGTCCGCCTGTCTGCTATTCGCCGCTGCCACCAGTGGCGGGAGTTTGAAGCGGAGCGGGGCGTATCTTTTTCAAAGGATGAGCTCAACCACCTGCCGTTTTAGCATGCTTGCAGCCCGTAAGCCTTTACGGGCTATTGCCTTCCCCATTTTACACCCATCCATTCCAACACACCAACCATGAAAACCACTTTCAAGATTATGCAGCGGAAGTACTACCGCCGCCGCTTCCGCGAGGTATGCTTCCCTTCGTTAGCCCTAGAAGGCAAACAGCTCCAAACCGCTGGCTTTGCCGCTGGCGAAAAGGTCAAGGTCAGCATCGAGCACCACAAAATCACCATTGAAAAATGCTGATGCCAGGCTTTTACCTTTTCGAGCTCTCCGCCGAAGTGTTTAGCGGGGAGTTCCTTTTCAGGGTAGCGGGGTATGTGGACGGGGACGACCCCGAAACGGGTTACCGTGGCGGTTTTGCCCTGCATACGGTAGAAGTGCAGCAGCCCTGCGGCGAGTGGCTCAATGTCACGGACCTTGTGGAAAGGCTCGGACTTATCACCGAAATCACCGAAGCCTTTTATGACCTGCATATATAACAAAAGGGCAGTTTCCATCGCTGGAAGCTGCCCCATAACAACATAACATATTAACAAACCATCATTTGCTAGAGAAGCTATGAAAAACACCACACGAAGCAAAGCGCAAAATACCGTGAAATATTACGAAGGCGCCCCAAAGCAGTATCGGGCAGACTGCAAGGCAGGACAGTTTAACCTCAACGGCATAGAGCCGCTGGGCAATCAAATGGCCTTTCAGCCCGTGGCTTGGCGTTTCTTTACCGACGAGATATTGGGCATGGACAGAAGGAAATGGGTAGAGCTGTTTTTTGTCGATGCCGAAGGCTGCCTTTCCGCCTTACTCTTTCACGGCTACAGCCGTGAGAATCTGGAAGGGCTAGCAGCCAAGCTCTTCTATTCCGAAGTGACCATGGCAGAGATTATCCTGCATTGTAGCCTCTCGGAAAAGAAAAACGAGAAAGCAAACGCCAAGTACTTTATAGCCGAGTTTGACTTTGAAGTGGCAGACCCCGAAGCCACCAAAAAGCTGAAAGCCGCCACCGCCAGAATGAAACTCTACCGCACCGAAACCATCACGGGAGCCTGCCAACTGGAAGCCTTCCACCGCTATGAGGTGGCTAGGATAGAAGCCGCCCGCGAGGAACTTAACCGACTGAACCCCTAGTCGGTACTACAGTATTGAAATCGGCCTTGGAGCATGGGCGTAAAGAATTCGACAGACAGAGGCGTAAAGAAAATGCTGCTGTTTGAGCGTAGCGAGTTACAGCATTTTTAGCCGAAGGAAGAAGAATTTAGCCCAAGCTCCACAGCCTTGATTTTTTGGTTCTTTTCCATCAAGGAAAAAGAACAATACAAAACCACAGATACCAATGCTAAAAGTCAACTACAAGATCATCACCATGCCCGAAGAATACTACCGCCGCCTTCCGGCACTCTCCAACTCAGACCTGACCGTAGCCAAGCACCTGCTGGCGGGTATTCCATACAGCAAACCCATGGCAGCCTTCCGTTTTGGCAGAGCCGTACACCTATGCCTACTGGAGCCGGAGCGGTGGCAGCAATGGAAAGCCGAAACGGATCAAGTCACCGCCCAGAAGGTAGAACTACTGGCCGCTGCCGCAAGGCAAAACACTGCCCTTGAAAAACTGCTTGCACGCTGTTATACCCGAAAGGAACAAGTGGTATTGTGGCAAGACCCCATCACAAAGATTGATTGCAAGGCCAGAATTGACCTGCTGCGGGAGCGGCAGCTGGTGGCAGACCTCAAGACCACCAGAGCAGCGAGTCTGGAGGGTTTTATCTCGGATGCCGAGCGCTTTGATTATGACCGGCAACTCGCTTTCTATGGGATGGCCTTGCAACCGAAGCGTTACCTCTTGGCCGGTATCAGCAAGAAGAAGCTGGGCAGCGTCTACTTTATCAGCCTAGCCCAAGACGATCACTTTATCCTGAGAGGCAGACAGAAGGTGGCCGCCATTATCCGCACCCTGCAAAAACAGCCAGCAGTATTGAGGCAGGTACTCGCCGCTAGGGAGGTGTAAGGAATGCCAACAGTTTGCACTTGCTAACCAAGCCGCTTATACCGTTCTTAATAGTCGCTTATTTCGTACATACTTTGAAGACTTCTTGAGCTCATGGCCCCAACTGAATAAAAGCAGTTGGGGCTTCTTTTTTTCTGATAGCAGCTAACGGAAAGAGATACACTTCAATCGATAATCCCACCCCGCTGCCTGTCCAATGGAAGTTAGCGGGTGGTTTAAGGTGGAGGAGAAGCTTACTACGCTGCTCCAAGCCCTACTGAACTTTTCTCCATTAATCGGGAATACCATATATTTGAAGAACGAGTCTGGTTTTAATCCACCAACTCGTTCCTATAATTAAAATTGATTTACACACTTTTTGGGATAGTGTCTTTTTTTATTCCCTCAATTCTCATCAGATACGGTCAATCTTTAGATTATCAATGTGAATCCGAGTTGTGTGTTTTAAAAACCAGAGGTATTAAGATTCGATTGTTTCTCCTGGTATTTCCCTGAAGTGGTTTTCAATATCTTTCAATATCAGGAACTTACCCGTAATGAATTTACAGATCACATAGATTTTCATAATTATGCACAAAGGATTGGACTATAGAATTTTATTGTTTTCTTTTTTTTTGTTGTGTCTCATAGCCTGTTCTCATTCAAAGCAAGAAAATGAAGGTGAGCAACAAATGATGATTCAGGATATGTTGTTAGAAAAAATCAGCAACCAATGTCCAACTTTAATGATTTCTGAGAGTTCCCAATGGAAAATCACTAGACAGGGCGGTGGTATTTTTGACTTGGAAAGTCAAAGCGATGCGCATAAAGCATTTTTGAACCTGTACTTAGAAACTGAGGACTCAGAATTAATGGGATATTATGATTTGGAAACGGATAGTAGTTTTCTGAATTTCAGATTGGTAAAATGTGACACAACTATCTATTTTGAAATGAAGCCTAAAAATGGAAAGGTTGATACAATTTTTCATATTGGCTATTATAAATATTTATATGACAGAAATCTATTGACAGGGGGACAAAAAAGGTTCTTTAGAAGAAATAGGGATTCTTTGATTTCATTGAGAGGTGATAACCTCAAGCCACTCCCTGAGATTGAGGTAATATTCCCACCTGATAATCCGGCCTTTGAACCGATTGACAACTAAAAGGAAAATGCAAAGCTTCTGAAAATTAAGGAGCTTTTACTTGGCGTAAGCCCTGCGAATTGTAGCATCTTTTAAGAAGGATTCATGCTAAATAGAGTACCATTTAAAATTAGTAATTGACAGATTATTAACATGATGAGTATCCTATTCAACTAAGAAATACTCCGGATTAGGTAACCATCCGGTAAACCACATATTTGAAAAAACAGAAACCCTTTGGGAGGTATAGCGTCTCCCAAAGGGTTTCTTTTATGAAGTTCTCCTGCTGCTGATTGGCTTGCTTCCATTTCTGAGGTAGCAGCTCTTCTATCCGATTGATTGGATGTGAAGTAATTCTCTCCAGTATATCCCTGAGCTATTCGTAAGGATCGATGCCATGGATCTTACAGTTGGTGAACAGTGTGTAGAAAAGACTTCCAAATTTGACAAGCCATATCCATTGCTCACTGTTTCATTAAGATCGAAGTCTATATAACAGAAAGTCAAGTTACAAGACTTTTCTCATTTCTTAGAATGTGAAAAATCTACACTAGTGAAAGTCAAAGCCGGTGGGGATTTCTTGTTTTGCAGATTGTAACTAACTAATAGACCTATTCAACTATCAACCCGCTCACTTCAGACTTCCGGCGGCGTTCAGCAGCCGGCCATCGCGCTAAAACCCACTTCGGTGTGACCGGCTAGGTCTGCTGTCCGCTTTCGCCTCCAGCCTTTCGCTTTTCCGGCACTAGTGGCTAATATTGTAGCCTGTTCGGAGGTTTTGGATGCGAAGCCCACCCTCCGAATAGGTTAGGTGTTCATAAGATAAGAGTGGTTATCCTAAATAAGCTTTGCTATACCCCATCAAGTATTACTCCTTACTTTTCACATGTTTTTTGGGAACCAACTTTCCCTCTCGCATAAAAATTTCCATATCCATTTCTATTCCTTCCCCTCGCTTCAGTTGCCTGATTGACTCCCGCAGCCTTTCCTCATTGGCTCTAGAGGACAGCAGGTAAATCGTCTCACTCAGGGAATTTCCACCCGGCAGAGGAATTACAGCAAAGGGCTGCTCCTCATTGGCCACCAGCAGTACCCGCTGCTCCTGGCTCATCTTATTCAGGCAGTTGGAAAGATCATCTCCAAACCTTCCACGCGTCAGCTTGATTGCCTGGCCAAAGTCCTCTATGGACACATGCCGCTCAATGGCCTCCTCCACAAAAGTGTTCAGTGACTGGTCATGATCTATTGCCAACTGAGCCGCCCTGCGGTGCAAGTCTGGAGAAATGCGTACATTGAAACTCCCCTTGTATGGCTTGTCAGGTTCTATGCCCTGCTTCTTGCAAGCATCTAGATAACTGTCTACAGTCTTGATAAAGTTTTGCTCCAGTTCCTCTCCAGTACTGCCCCTATAGGTGAGTAGGGCATGGTTGCCAAGCACTTTTCCTTCCAGTTGCTTGTTTTCTGTGCAGTATTCTATGGTACCTGTATAGCCTTTGTACTTGAAATGTTTCATTGTTATAGGTGCTTAGATGGTTACTTGCTTTAAGTTATGCAACTGTATTTAGTTGCACAACAATTACTTTGATTTTTTTCATGTTGGGCAGCTACATATCCTAAGTATAGGTGAGTCTTTTTTCTGTATGCTCGTTATTTGCTATCTTTATTAAGATTAATTATAATTTAATCTTTGAACTTAATTGAGCAAGGCTTATAATTGCGCTACTACTTATATAGGTAGTAGCGCAATTAAACCAATAGCCATAAAGTCCTCAGGAGCTATGCCAGATAGTTGGTATGGTTTCGTGGGGCACGAAGAAATACAGTATGAATCAGAGTGTCATCTTATGCCAAAGGGAAAATATACAAGTTTCTTGGTGCAAGGGCTGCTAAACCTTTTCGTTGCTCTTTAGAAAAACCTGCACCTTTTAAGGAAGAAGGGCTGGATGAGTTTCTGGAGTACTGAAAAGTCTTCACCATAATGATTATTGTATGGGTTTTGGATACTGGACCTATACAATACAATTCTCAAAAGTTCTTTGGGGTATACCGGTCTGAAAAGGATATAACTGAACGGATTACTGTGTTGAATGAGGTCAAAGCTATGTATGAAGTCTTTTATATTATCTAGGCGTCTGTATAGAGAATATCTAGTGTGTGAAAATATTCTAACTATTATGAATAGTGAATATCTAATATCTCCTAAATTTTTGTCATTTATCTATAAATAATAGATAAGGATTTTACAAAAAGTAGACTAATGATTAAAAATAACAAGTCATACTCAATGAGTATGATTGTGTGATCTACCTAATTTGAAAGAAAAATATGTTAATTCTTCAATACCTAAATTGAAAACTGTAGAGTCTTTTGATAATAAATAGCATTTCTCCCTTAGTTTTAATTCTTTTTCTTTTTTAAAGACACTGTTAATTGTACTAT
The DNA here is from genome assembly GCF_036880985.1 of Limibacter armeniacum. Taxonomy (NCBI): domain Bacteria; kingdom Pseudomonadati; phylum Bacteroidota; class Cytophagia; order Cytophagales; family Flammeovirgaceae; genus Limibacter; species Limibacter armeniacum. Next base: position 39,094 of record NZ_JBAJNO010000007.1, on the reverse strand, counting down.
CATTGAAATAACTCAGTAAATCAGAAGGATATTTAAGGTTTAATTCTTTTCCCCAATTTTTTACAGTAGCACTATCTTCCATAAAATATTGTCCAATTATAGGCCATCCAACATTTAATCTATATAATTCTAAATTTGAAGGACCTACAGCATAATTATTTTTATCATAAATAAGTAATGAAACTATTTCTTGTTTTGTTTTTAATGGATTATTGAAAACTTTAGCTCCTCTTGCAATAGAATCAATTATTTGGCTATTTAAATTTACTGGATTGTAATCCTCATCAAGATATAAGTAATTTTCATTTGACAAATATGTTATCTTATCACCACTTACTTTTGAACCGCAACTTGATATACATATTAATGTAATTATTATAAATATAATCCTCATAATAAAAGTATTTAAAACACATTATTTGATAAAATAATGTGTTTTATTATATATAGTATTAATATAAAAATTCTTCCATATGTGTTGTTAAGTTACAATCACTTGTAGGTTTTGCAACACAAATTAGTACATATCCTTGTTCAATTTGTTCTGCATTTAAATAAGACTGTTCAGACTGATCAACTGTACCACTAGTTAATTTGCAAGCACAAGAGCTACTAGCACCAGCTCTATCAGAATAGGGAAGGTCTAATCCATATTCCCAAGCAGCATCTAATATATAGAGAGTTGGCTCAACAGATATAAATTGATTTATACCACCACCAAATTGGGTTAACCCAACTCTGTAGCCTCTAAATACACTTCTTTCATTTGAACCTGACATATTATTAGAACGAAGTGAGTTACGACTATCATAGAATTTTTGATAGCTAGCAAAATCTCCCCAGACGGAACATATTTGTTCATAACTAGCAAATTTTGAAAACTGATGTGTATCTACAAAACTTTCATAAGATTGTAAATCTGCGGGCTTTAGGGTTTCAGAATTATCATTACATGATGATATAAAAAATAATAGAAGGGAGAAAAAAATTGAATACTTCATAGGTTATTATAATTAAATATTAAAAAAAATTTAGATTAATAATGCAAACATATTAAAGGAAGCGGTAATATAATTTCCATTAAATTAAAAAATGTTAAACTTTAAAATAAACTCTCCATCATACTTATATATATAACTCCTATGAATTTTAGAGTAATATATTTCTGCACCATAACTCTTCATTTCAGAAATGATAAGTCGCACGGTTCTTTCCGAGATATTTAGCTTTAAAGCTAACTCATGAGGAGTGCCGGTAGCTTTCTTTTGAATTAGATAATCAATTCTTTTAAGTCGATTATATTGTCTTGCTATAGACATAATAAAAAATTTGGTTGAAAACGATGAATGTATAATATGTACAAAAAAATACTTATTCAATCTATATCAATAAGTAATATATATTTGTATAACTATATTGATATAGGAGTTATTATTCAAATATATATTTAATAGGAGTGAGTTATTTAACATCTTTAAATGTGTATAATGTTACAATTTTTGAAATGCAAATATTACATGTCATTGCTTTACAAAAGCTAAAATGTTCCAATCGTAACAATAGTTATATCAATTATTTTTATTAAAAATGGTACAGAAGGGGAAGTATTACTACTTTTGATCGTACATATCAACTTTTAAATATTTGCTTATTCGTATGCCTAATATTTAATACCAACAAAAGGATAATTTTGTGTATTGTTAAATTTTAAGCACAAAAAAAGAGACTTGAAATACTAGATATCAAGCCTCTTTTTGTGCTTAAATGCAAAAGGGTATTAGGCATTTAGTACATTAGTCACTACTTGCCCCAATGCCCTACCCAGCAATGGGGGTACTGCATTCCCTACTTGCGTATACTGCGGTACCTCAAACTTTCTCATTTGCCCTCCGGTAGTCACCTTCGAACGGAATTCAAACCAGTCTGGGAACGACTGTATTCTGGCCATCTCACGGACAGTTAGGGTCCTTAACTCGTCATGGTGGTAGTGACAGGCATCATCCGGTATGGACAGTGCTGCCGGTGCCGGTCGATTTGCCACCAAGGCCCGTTGTGTCTGCTTCTTGGTGAGCAGGGTACGTAGGTACTGGTCCAGTTCCAATCCATCATTGAATCGGATATAATAGTTTTCCTCGTTCAGGAAATCGAACCTCAGCATTTCGGCAACAGTCCCATCCTCCAATATGGTTTCATCTGGCCTTCTCAGGAAAGCGTTGATATTTTTCTTGGTTGCCGGGACTACTTGCTCCAGCACCTGGTACAGCCTGAACCTTCTCTGTACAAGTTCCCCATTGCCCCTGTGCTCGTGATTACCCAGCTCAAAGCCTCCAAGGATCCTGTTTCCCAGCAGTTCATGGTTAACCTGTTGAACATATGCACTTTGTGCAATCCCTTCACCTCGCAAGTCATCAATGGCATCGGTCACGCTTCTCCACTGCCCTTCTTTGAATTGTAGCAGTGGCGCGAGAAAAGTATTGGTAAATCGCTCAGGGTTTTTCTCAATATCATGGTATTCCAGATCACCGAACATTACTGGCTCCATCTCGTTCTCTTGTTCCCCTTGTACGGCTGTATAGAAAACATGGGAGTTCTCCAGCAATGATAGCTCCACCTCGTTCCTGTCTCCTGCCTGAAACTCCTGAAAAACATCTTCCCTCAGGGCCAGCATGATATACCTCGGCCTGTTCTGGGCAGTGCCAGTGTACTTGGCATTGACATGCAGGCAAATCGGGACATAGCCGATTGTGGCAAATGCCTTGGCTACCTCAAACCAAGCATAATGCTTTTTTCCATCTATATCGAAAGCCCTAAGAATACCCGAAACATTTTCTAGCAAGGCCACTTTCGGCTTCACCAGCCTGACGAACCGGGCAAACTCCCATGGCAACTGGTTACGGGCATTGTCATGTTGCCTGAGGCCCGCCATACTAAAGCTTTGGCAAGGAGGCCCACCGGATACAAGATCCACCTCATCCCCTTCCAGATCCAGCGCATGCTGTATGCGCTGTAGCAGTTCCGGTTGTGTCTCCAGAAAGCCGTTGAGTTCAATGATATTGCCCACCACCATACTACCCTGTATGTTTGCATCTTCATCCAGCAAGTCGTTGTGTCCAGTCCCATCATCGGGAACCTCCTGTGGATTTTCCCTTAGCCTTCGAGTAAGGTTATTGCGTTCAAACTGGCTATTGAGCCAGTAGGTCATTTGGGCTGGCTCCTCTCTTCCTGCCAACTCCGTCAGGTTCTCTCCAAAGAAGTTGTAGGCAAATGTCTCGCTGGCCATCGGTGACAGTTCATTGGCAAACACCAGTTCAAATCCTAACGATTCCAATCCCAATGAAAGGCCACCACATCCTGCAAACAGTTCTATATGATTCACGTTGTCTGTATCTAGTTCCTAACACTCTAATTGTGCAAATTTAAGATACAATTATGAAAAAATCCAGGGATGCTTATTAAACATCAGGCCTGCGTGACTGGTTGAGATGCTGAAAGATTCATAAAACTGTAAGTCGAATTGATTTCCTCCAGTGCATTCTGCAAACATATCTGTTGCCTTTGAGAATATCCATTCCTGAAATTTTTACCGAAAATGTCCTTTACAGAATTCACAACTCCTTGGCGATGCCCTTTACCCCAATATTACTCTTCTTACGGCAACTGAATCAGATTTAAACTCATTTTTGTTTGAAGGTACTGTAACAAATGAGTAACTGAATCTATTTATTCTGTCTAATGAGTAAGATGCATCCCCTAAAGATATATTGGGATCCCTGAAAGAGTTAGCATTATAAATCATGCTCCACATCATTGGAATTTGTGAATTGTCATTCCAGTTTGTTTTGCATTGGACAATTCCCACTTCATAAGATTCATAGTCCCTATTAGACAAAAAATCCAGAGCTCTCTTTTTGTTTGTAAGTCCTTTACTGTTACTGATCTTAAATCGTCCCTTACTGTCTGTTAATTCTATATCATTGATGGGGCGAGTATACTCGTCCCTATCTGGGAAGACAATAACAGTGATATCCGATTCTGTATTACATTTAAAATTGACATAGTTTACTGTAATCGCCCGTCTTACAGGTTCAGGGACTTCACTCATTTTTTTAAATGCAACAACACGGCTTCCAATACTGCACATATTGATATACCAAGTTATTAGACATTCCCAAGCAGTCCCTCCTCCAGATAAAGTATCTTGGGACCTACCAGGTTCTGTAGTTGTCTGAAAAATTTCAGAAAGATGATCCCCTAAGTCAATCAGTTTTTCAGCTGTTATTTCATCTCCCAATTTATTCTCAATCTCCACTTGCCAACGCTCCCAGTGCTTTTCGAAGCTTTCCACTTTAAACAGTTGATCAATAGTTCTTTTTCTCAAAGATTCGATTAAATTCATCATTTTAGTTTTTAGTTTTTTTACAAAAGTTATAGCTCAATATCCTCTACCGAGCCAAAAAGCTTTTCCCTGTCTTTTGCTGATTTAAGCCTGAAGGCATGCCCCTTGTCCTTATAGCCTGTCCTATCCGGTAGCACTCTCCCTCTCCAGTCATAAGTGACAATTCCCTGGTCGATCAGTGAAATGAACTGGGAAAAAATTGGTCGTTGCGTCAATTGCACCTTCGTGTACTGGAAGTGGATCTCCCCTTCTATAAGCTTGTGTTCGCCAACCACCCACAACGTTTTGGGGTGCTTGTTATAGAGCGCTTCCTTAAGGGTCTCGTACTCCCAGTAGCAGGTGTCAATGTTTACATCAAGCTGTCCAGCCTTCTGTACCAGCAAGTTCTTGTCTGGAATACTTTGTAAGAAAAGACCTTGTGCATTCGGGGTATTACTTACCGTCACATACAAGTCTTGGTACCCTGGGTACTTTTTACTTTGGTAGCCATGGGTCAGCATCATATCTGTAGCCGTTGGTACAGGGCTAATGTCCCAGTTAGGTACCTTACTGAAAAGTGTATCCTTTGTCTTGGTTGCCGCTCTTTTTGCCTTGATCTCAATCTCTCCCATGTAGTCAGCATTCTTGAGGTTGTTCACCGGAATCCCCAGCGCTTTTTCCAATGTTTCTCCCACATCCTTTGGATTCAGCTTGTGAGGGCTTACACTTCTTATCCACTGTCCTTTTATTTTTCTCAGTTCGCTTATCAGGGTGCCAACATAATCCTCAGCTGTTTCAGGCTCCCCAAAATAGGATAGTAGCATACCCTCAAAGCCCTCTGTATCCCGGAGAGGAATAGCAATCACCTGTCCCTTGTAGACAGTGAAGTATACCAAGTCATTGGATTGCGCATAACGGGGCAGGCGTGATGGCCAGAATCGGGGGTCCCCCTTCTTGGTATTCGGCCGGTAGTAGCTGGTCCTCTGCTCAGCCACTTCGCTCTGTGATAAGATGGCGGTATTGTAGTAGACCTTTCCCTCATCGCCCTGAGGCATTGTACTAAAATCCACAACTCTCCCTTGCTTGAGGATTTCCCTCAACTCCCCTGAGGCGTCAATAATACTTTTCTTTAGCATTGTTTCCGTCATCCGGATCAGGCTAAACTCTTCCCTACAGTATTTCTGGATAATCTCAATTAGGCGTTCTTCCCCCTCATTGGGGATAAAAAATGGATTCACGTTTAAGTTGGTTTAGCTTTTACAATTGGTTTGCATTATAGCAATAAATAGTATTATTCTCATACCTTGATCATATCAACCAAGCTATCTAGCACTTTCAGGGTCCTTTCTTTGTCATACCTAATAGCACACTCCCAAACCGTCATCACATTCCACCCTTCCCTCAACAAGTCCATACGGTGGCTAATGTCATTGGCTCGGTTCCGAGCGATTTTCCAACGCCAAAACTCTGTGTTGGTCTTGGGCAGCTTGTAGTACTTGCAGTCTTGGTGCCCATGCCAGAAGCAGCCATGGACAAAGATCACGGTCTTGTACTTGGGTAACACGATGTCAGGTTTGCCAGGCAGGACTTTGCCCCTGTACCTGCCGTGCAGCCGGAAGCGGAAGCCATGGCGGTGCAGGTAGCGCCTCACAATCAGCTCAGGCCTCGTATCCTTGCCCTTGATCGAGGCCATGATCCTGCTGCGTACTTCGGGGCTAAACTTGTCGGGCATCGCTTTTTGGAAGAGAAGTTACGAAATTCACTTCTTTCTCCCCCTTTTTTCGTCTTCAAGCTCCTTGTTGGACTTGGCAATCCTCTTTTTAAGAGCCCTTATATCAAGCCACGAAGGCACTCCCATAACAACTGTTACTATAAACATAACCCTTAGATCTGTCATGTAATCCGTGACAGGCGAGGTCAGCCATTCAATGAACCAGTAATATACCTTTTCCATGGTATTGAAGTCTTGTTTCAGTAAAAATGAAGGGGGGCCTTCCTCCCAATCGAAGTCAGGCCCATGCAAGAGGAATCAGTTCTCAATCGAAAGCTTTCCCTCTTTCAGCTTGATACACCGGTCAAATGATATACAATTGCCCCCAAACAGCAGTTGGCAGCTATTCAGGTTGTAGATGGGCCATAATTCCAGGTAGGAAGACTGACACACTATCTTCGATGCCAGCGAAGGGTCACGTGAGATCAACTCTCCTGCAAGGGCAATCATATATGCCCCCTTTCTTGTGGCAAATCCCTTGTTGCCCACGAGTCTGTTAAAGTACCCAACCAGTTGCTCGGTACTGTCACGGTGTAGCGTCAAGCGACACTCCTTGATTAGTTCTGTAAATGATTGTGTTGCCATTACCATTCTAGTTTTGTTGTGAAAAATAAACCAAATGGCATCAGGAAATGGGAAGGAAAATAGTGAGGCGCATTTTTTTGTCCTGCTCCAAAAGAGGTTCGGACCACATCGCACTGGACCACCGTGGCTTGTCTTGCTCGGTTGGTATCCCCTTCCATGGGATTCTTGATGCTACTGTAAGTATAGGATTCTTTTTATAATTAATCCAAAATATTTTTATAAATACCTCTACCAAGAAGTTCTTCGGGAAATCTGATGATAATAAAAAGGACAATCCTAATAAGTAAGGTTGAGGATAACCGGAATATGAGTCATCCCGAGTTATTATTGGGATGACTCATATTTATCAATTACACAGCCTTATTCTGTACTGGAGTCACTTTTACATAGTCCATGAACTTACGAAGTTTGTCCATAATGATCGGTGTAGAAACAACAAACTTCTCCCCTTGTACCCAAAATTCAATATAGGTAGACGAGATACTCCCCTTCGCTTTTCTATAGCTAATGAATAAATCTTTTGATACAGTATAGTCATGATAAACTTCCTCGTTTCTTAGAGGTTTTTCTTTATTAATCTTCTCCTGAAGGATTTGATAGTTTTGTAAAATAGCTTTACACTGCTCTAATGTCAGTTCTATATAAGTAATGTCTGCTATTCTTGTCTGATCAGTCTCGAATTGCTTCCGGTCCGGATAATATTTATCGGCACCGATTACCAATTTTGAAATATCCCTATATTTATAACCTGTGAGTTCTAAATAAGAATTACTATTATATGATTTACCCTTAAATACAGTATAGGTTCTAATCGTACTATACTCTCCTTCTGTGTGCTTCTCTACATTGGTTTTGATATACTGTTCTGTAATGTATCTAGTTTGCATACAACCAGTAAGTAATGCTACCATCGACAAGGAGATGAGTGCTTTTCTCATTATTAGTTTTAGTTTTAAAATGATTATAAAAAATATGATTTAATAAGTGTTCTTGAAATAATACAACTACAATAGTATCATTAAAGTAGCCTACTTTTCTTACAAATACTTTAAACCCATCGCCACATGTCCCGATCTTTATTAGATCTATGATCACCGCAATAGCCAAGGATAAGCATAAAAAAACAGCCTGAAACGATCGTGTATCAGGCTGCTTTTATAACCGATCAAGCGGCTTGTCAATACGCTATTCCTTTACCTTGTGCATGTCCAGGTAGAACTTCTTCTCGCCTTCATTCCCCACCAGCAGCTTGAAGTGATCATAACTTTCGCTATACTGCTGTATCACCCCGCATTTCCTAAAATCCTGGTCCTGCTCTCCTTTTACATACAGTACGGAGTCCTGCTCTACCTTGTAGGTCAGTTCATGCGTTTTCTTCATCGGCTCATCGCTGAAAGCCATGGCAAAATCGACCAGCCCCCCATCCATATGTACAACTGCCCGATTCCCTTCGTAGAAACTGAACTCCATTTCGACAGAAGAGAGTGCCATCACCATCAACCCTTGCCCCATTTTCTCCCAACCGTCCTTTTCCTCTTGAGTGCCGAGTGCCTCAGTCACAAAAGGAGTCAGGTCCACCTTGTATCTGCCCTGCAGCTTGTCACTGTCAAATACACCGGAATCTTTCTCACTTATATTACATGCGGCTGTGAGCAGAACCAGTAAAAGAAGTAGCCACCTACTCATTACTATCTGTTTTGGATGCCTGTATCATGGAAATGTTCCGGGCCATGTCCTCATCCCTTTCCTTCTTCTCCAGCTGGTCTATCTGAGCGAACAGCTTGGCATTGTAACGACTCACTTTGCCAGGTATCAGGAAAAGGTCAATCAAGGCCCAAACCCCTACGCCCCCAAGCGTAAACCAGTACAGGAACTGGATGCCCCACATCCCGAGGTAAGCATAATGGGCCCCAAAAAAGAACCAGAACAGATAGGTCGTGCCCGTTGATTTTACTTTCGATTGCAGATAGTGCTTGTTCATACTTTTAAGGTTTTTGCAGGCTTCTCAAAGTCCTTTGCATGTGTTGCCGGACAATGAAAGGCCTCCGATAGATGATAATAGTTTTAAGTTGCTTTAATTGGATAATTAAGTTTTTTTGTTCGGATTCCACCCTGTTCACTTTATCAATGCCCTGTTTTATTTGACAATCACATCGCCTAGCTTTACAAAAAAAACAATAGTGTTCACACTCCCCGCCATTCCTGAGGCCCCTTCTCCTCATCCGGCGCAAAGTCACACTCCTTGCACCGCTCCTGCTCCGCATCGATAAACCACTGGCCTTCCTCCAGCTCACTGGTAAGGTAAATCCGGTATTCTGTCGGACATACCGCCGTTTGAATCCCTAGAATTGGCTGCTGCTCCAGGCGCATATAGCAGTCCCCAGTCCGTGCTTTGGTGCGCCGCAGCTCCTTGCCGTTGTAGTAGAAAACAATCTGACGGGGTTCTGTCAACCTGATCAGCAAGGTCATGTCCATCTCGGTGCTGTTATTTTGGATAAACAGGCGGCATGGGCGGTGAAGGCTGCGGTTTACCCCATCTTGGCAAATGGCAGCTAACGGTAATAGAAATAACAGTAACAAGCTGGTAAGTAAGGCTTTCATAGGTTTTATATTGGTTTGGTTTGCTTTTGGGAAGGACTTATCAGAAGTTACACAAAACCAATTAACTAACAAGGTCTATAGCCTCCTAACATACCGATTACATCAACCACGCTAGTACTTTATGATGGGATTCAACCACCTGGCAGGCGGTTTTGCCTTCACGGCCACCTTTGCCAGCTTCTCAGACACCAATATCTTCGAGACCCCCGAACGGATTGCCGCTACTGCCTTCTTTGCCCTGCTGCCGGATGTGGACCACCGCTCCAGCCTAATTGGCAAGCTGTTTTACCCAGTGGCCAAGTATTTGGACACCCACTACGGCCACCGCACCATTACCCATTCCTTTCCCGCACTCGTTGCCGTGACCGCCATGGTGCTGCTTGTAGAGAATGCCCTGGAACTCTCCCACCATGCCTACGCCCTGATTGCTTGCCTGGCCTACCTTTCGCACCTCGTATTTGATATGTGCACTAGAGCGGGCATCCCTTTTTTTATACCGTTCACCAAACGTCGCTGCGTATTGCCCGCCAATCCTGCCATGCGGCTGCGGGCGGGTGACCTGCGCTCAGAGGCACTGGTGTTTTTTGCTTTTATCGGAATGAACTTCCTTTGCTGGGACCTGTATGAAAAAGGCTTCTGGACCAAATACAACGAGGCCTTCTCTACAGTGATGCACCTGGAGAAGGAATACCAAAAAGGCCGTGGGCTACACGCCCGGTTTAAGTCCGTCGAAGGTGATGTGGTCACCTTCCAATCCGGCAAACCGCTCTTGATGGTCTCAGGCAGACTGCAACTGGTCAGCAGCGATGAGCCGCTGCTCTCGTTCTCAGATGGCCCTCGCTACCGGATTGAGACGGTCAGCCTTGTTTCCGTTAGCGCCGACTCACTCAATCAACTGCTGGCAGGTCATTTTATTGAAGCGGTAATCAGAAGTGAAGAACCTTTCCAGTATCCGGACGGCTCAGGCCTTTTGGCTACGGGTAACTCCGCCACCCTTACCAACAGCCAGCATGTAACGATCCAGCCTACCCGAAAGCGCAGTGAGCAACTTACCGAAAAGCTTTTCCAGCTGGAGGCCCGAATCTTTGAGCAGCGGCAAGAAGAGAAGTCTAGCAGGCTAGCGTTAAAGCAACTGGAGACAAAACGACAGTTACTGATGGAAGGGTTTACAGCAATGAGTGACTATGAAAAAGGCAAGGCGATTGGGGAGCTAAAGACGCTGAAGACTAAAATCGAGGGCTTTGAAGTGGTCACGGCTGATACGCTGCTACTCGATCGGGAGCGGCAGCAGTTGCTGATGGAGATGGAAAAGATACAGGTATTTGATGCGGTGGTGAGGCGGGTAATCAAATCACCGTAATTTTATATCTTGGATACAAATAAACTAAAACTAATAAAATTATGAACCATTCAGGAACAGTACTAGCTCGTTATTATGAAGATAGTAGTGATACCCCTACTGAGATTACAATCGAAATCTATAACAACTGGCTTGCAGAAGAGGATATAGATAAAAAAAGGAAAACCATTGCTGAGTTTATTTACCACAGGTTGCATAGTCGTTATATAAAGCCCTTTCAACATAATGATGACAACTTCAAAACACAATATAAAAATGGATTTGCTATTATGGCCAACTGTTGCTTGTTAATTGAAACACTACAATCTTTTAGAGAAGGATGGCCTGATACTGAACAAAAGTCTCAAAAGGCCTTTAAAAAATTCTTCGAAAAAGATCCAATATTTAATGTTAACACCTTGTCAGCTACTACTTTCTATAAGCATATCCGTTGTGGTATTCTACATCAAGGAGAGACTACAGGAGGTTGGATGATTAATCGAGACCCTAAAAAAGAGCTTCTGGAAGCCAAGACAATTAATGCTACAAAATTTGCTGATGAACTTGATAAAAAACTAAACTCATATAAAGAAGAATTGGAAAAAAGCGACTGGGATAGTGAAGTATGGGATAATTTCAGAACTAAGATGAGAGCAGTAATTAAAAACTGTCAATCCCAAAATTAGTTAATATGAAAAACCTAAAACCATACTAGCAGTGCCCCTCACCAGCAAGGTAGCCAAAGCCTCAAACAGTAACACCATCACTTTGCTAATGGCAGCTAACGGACAAGTGAATATCAACCCTATGGGCATAAAATGGGTATAGAAGTAAAATAGATTATAGCCTAAGTTAGGCTTCAAGCAACATAACTGATAACCTAAAGGACAGAATAAGAATGAATGAAACACCCATGAACTTTGACTGGATTGCATCACTGGTCAATGAGTTTCCAAAAAAACCTGACACCCGAAAAAACATCTTCGAGATAGCAGGTTTTCCCAAACGGGAAACCGTCAACAGTAACATGCTAAGGTTTTACCTGGACAAGGAAGAAGAGCACAACTTAGGTGCCTTGTTTTTCGATGCCTTGCTGGGATTGTATGCAGACAAGATGCCCAGCTTCGAGTCGGACAGGGAAAACTATGAAACACAGTTCACGGTAGAGCGGGAAATCCTGACCCCAAAAGGCAAGTATATTGACCTCGTGCTCAAGGAATGTGAAGCGGTAGAAGAGGGAAACCCCAAGTGGGCCATCATCATCGAGAACAAGCTGGATGCAGCCCTCTACAACGACCTGGAAGAATACTGGAATGCAGTTGAGGTGGATGGCCCCCACAAGCTGGGAATTGTGCTTTCGCTCCACCCCATTACAATGCCTGAAAACCCTCCATTTGTGAACATCACGCACAAGGAGCTGGCAGACAGGGTAATCAGAAACTTACCCACCGTCTATCTGGGAAGTGACGACAGGCACCTGCTCTTCCTGAAAGAATACACCTCAAACATCAACTCATTTTATCAAGACAAAAACTACTTACAAAGAATGGATGCAACACTCACATCATTTCATGAAAATGCAGAAAACATTCAAAAACTGATCAACCTCGATGCCGACCTGCTAAGGTATGTCACCAATGCGGTAGTGAACGCCATGGCCGAAGCAGGATTTAACGCCTCGAGTATCTACCCATCCAAGCATAAGTTTTTCCACTTCAATGCAGATAGCGAGCTGCTCTCAGAAACAATAAAAAATCATCTTGACGCAGCACACAAGTTCAGGGTTTGGGTAGATATAAAAAGGGTGAAAGACAAGGGGGAGTTTGTCGCTTTCTTTGAACTTTTCAACAGCAGCAATACCCTATACGGAGACCTGTTAAAAGAGAAGCTGAAGGATATCTCCTATTCAACCCATCTGAAGCCAGGCACCGGAGGCTCATTAGGTGGAGCCTTTTACCATATCTTCGCCATCTCGTTCGAGATAAAAGACTTTGGGGAAAAGGGTTTTGAGGAAACCCTCAAATCCAGGCTGCTTCAAGCATTATCTTACCATAGCTCCCAACCAGTTGATAAGGCAGTAGAAGCATTGGATGAACTGCTGAAAAAGTAGAGGCACTTAATCATAAATCAAAAGGACCAGCAACCAAGGTTGCAGGTCCTTATTCCAATCAAATAAAATGCTACTCAGCTGCGCCTAGCGGGAAAAGGGTTTGTGGTATAATATTTTAAATATTAAATATCTAAAGTTAATATCATACTATTTTTTTTATTTTAATATGGTAAACATTTAATAAAACAACACCATTATAAATAATCAGGCTTATCTAATCTGTTCAAGTAGTTTTGAATATTTGAATGATTATGATATTTATCATACAATGCCTTTAGTATGAAAATTGAAAAAATAAGACTTATTAAAGTAGAAAATAATGGAAACAAAACACTTGATTTAATACCTTTTAATAATTCATTAAAATTCTCAGTATCTCCATCGCATACGATAAAAATAATTACAAAACTAGTAATTATTAATAAAATACATATAGATAAATTAATCCAAGATTTCCTTCTCCACTTCATCAACTCACCATCTTCCCACTCCTTTAATTTCACGACTTTTTCTTTCTGTTCTGATCGCTTAATTTTATCCTCTAACTCTTTAATATACTTATTTTTATTTTCTTTATCTTCCTTTGATTCTTTATTAGACCTTTGAACTTTTTTATATAACTCTTCAGTCTTATTTATCTTACCCTCAAATTCTTTCATTATTCTCTCTATACCTTCAATTCTTCTATCATCAATTTCTTTTTGCTTCTTAGACTCTTCTTCAAGTCTTTTAACAAATAAGTTTTGGTCCTTTTCAGAAATGCTATTAAGTTCCTCAATATCATTTAATTGATTATCAACTATTCTAGTTGATATCCTAATTATATCTTGATCAGTTATTTTTTCTTTAGCATACTTCTGTATATTTTCATCTAAATCTCGAATTATTTTTGCTTTGGGTAAAGCTTTATTTAATGTAAATGACACTATTGAAGTTAATCCTATTTCAGCTAAATCTTTAGAATCTATTGACTTATTCACTCTAGGATTACTGAGCCATAAGATATTTAATAGCTCATCTGCTTTAATTGTTTCAGGCTGATATCTATTTTTATTTATATTATATCCACTATCAGATGAAGCAGAATTATTCACAAACCAACAATTAACTTTATCAAAATCCTTAACCAATCCCCCTCTTTTCTCCTTAACATATAATAATGCTAAAGAGTCATGTAAAGCTGCTTGCTCACTATTTCTCACATTTTTCAAAGATGTAAATTCATTTGAAAATCTAGCTTTATTTTTATCTTTATCCGTTAAGTAAACTATTTGTATATCCAGATCTTTTATTATATCTTCTATATTATCTATAATCCTTTCTAAGTCAACCTTTGTAAATCCTTTTCTATCACATGCATTATAAACATCTTCTGAATTTATTTTTTTCTGTAAAAAACTTTTATGAAAGTTTGATGCTTTAGCTGTCAACAACCCTTTAGTCTCCTCAAGAGTATCTTTTAAAACCTTAATTTTAAACCCTTCTTGTTTAGCTATATTTATAAGAGTCTTACATGTATGAGTAGATTCAGGTGTATTCAGATCAATCAAACTAACTATAAAATTAGTATCTAACAGCAATTCAACATCCCTTTCAATATCAGTAGTTTCATATTCAATAAAACTAGTAATAATAGCTCCTAAATATATATCTTTAATTTGCTCATACACTTGAGGTATTTTCTTGAAAAAGTTAATAAACTTAGCTTCTTGAGTATAATTATTACCATTTAAATATTCTTTATTTGATATATACTTAGATAAGTTAAATTTATTCTTTTCAATAAATTTAAAAATAGACCCGCCTTTTACATTTTTTAAACCTTCAGACTTACAGAAATCAAGATATAACTTCTCCAAGTTATTCACAACTTTCTTTTGTTTATTAATTACATCATCATAATCATCAAATTCATAATTATATATTTCAAAAGAGTTATCTTGATAAATACAAAAATGAGTAATTCCATTTGTATTTATATCATCACTAATTTCATTTAAAATATTTCTCAATACTGGAATTGGAAAATCTATTGAGTATAACTCATCAGACACTTTTTTAATTTCAAGAATACTATTACCTTTTACATTAACTCCATTTCCCTTCATTTGCCCCCTATCTTTACTAAGTTTTGATAGAGTTCTCTTAATAAGAGGCTTGAATATATCTATAGGTCCTTCCACTAAAGTTCCTTTATTTCTTATATGGGCTAATAGACTATATGTTATTGCTCTTTCCTTGTTCATGTTAGTTTAGTTCTTAGCTTTTAAAAAATAGTTTATCTTATAAAGATAAGTTCATATTAGAATAGTTCAAATCCAATTACATCTAATATTTACAAAAAAGTACCATATACATTTCACATAACACTAAGCATATAAGATTTTAACTATCAAATATTTATGACCACCTCCCCAAAATTCCTGACCCGACAGCAGGCCTCTACCCTTTTGGAAAGTATCGACAACCCACGTCACCGGCTGATGGTGCTGCTGATGCTCCGTGCCGGCCTACGGGTCTCCGAGATGCTCGCCATCCGGCTGCGCCATATCGATTTCAAGCACCGGATGCTTACCGTAGAAAAGAGTTTGAAAAAGCGGGGCAAAGTAAAAAGTAGGCAAATCCCCATGGCCGATGACCTCTTGGAAGCCATGGTCCACTACTGCTCCAGCCAAAGGATCGAACGGGAACAGCTCTTGTTTACCTACCGAAACAAACCCATCAGCCGGGCCGCCGTCTACAATATGCTCAAGCGGCTCGAAAGGCAAGTACCCGAAGTAGCCAACCTACAGCTTTATCCCCATAAGCTGCGCCATACGTTTGCCACGCACCTAAGGGCAGAGGATGCCAAGCTGGAGGATATCCGGGACCTGCTGGGCCATGAGAAAGTGGACACTAGTTTGATCTATGCCCATGCGGATAAGGAGAAGCTGCGTCAGATGATCAACCGCACCGAAAAGAAAAGCTGGCTTAAAACACTGCGCAGACGCTTTTCCCGCAAAAGGGTATTGAACCTGAATTACCAGCAACTGGACAAGGACTTTCTGATCGGCCGGAAAGAGGAGGTGATGAAAATCCAGTCGGCACTGGAAAAAGGGGTGAACGTAATTATCACCGGTGCCTATGGCGTAGGCAAAAAGCAGCTGCTGGACAACGTCTGCGCCCTGCGGCCTACACTGGTCTTTGACGACACCAAGCAGTTCAAGAAGTCGGTGCTGAATGCGATCCTTTTTATTCTCGACGGCAACAAGGAAGAGCTGAAGCGCCTGATGTTTGGCGATATCTCCAAAGAGCAACTCACCAACCGGCTCAGCAAGGAGTCGCTTATCAGCTGCTGCGATATCCTGATGGCAGTTACGCAGAAGGGGGAATATGTACTGCAAATCTCGGATATGGACGGGGTCACCCCCACCGTAGTGAAAGCACTCGAGAAACTCAACCGACACTTTGTAATAATCACCGCAGCCAGGAGTGTAAGCCTAAAGAACTCCACTTTCCTGTGGAACTTTGAACGTATCGAGCTGAAACCTTTATCAAGAGCCGACAGCCTGAAGATGATCTACCGGCTATCGGCAGGTATCAAGTTCGAGGACTATACCTATGCCCGCAATGCGATCTACGAGGCCAGCCAAGGCAACCCCCGCATGATGGTGGACTTGTGTGAAAGGCTAGCCAAGGAACCGGAGCTGACCCGCGAAGTGGTCGCCGAGATCGTGCAGAACTATGTAGGCCGTGAGTTGCAGCAGATCGATATGAGCATCTATTTCCTGCTGCTGTTTGGCGGACTTGCCGTACTGCGTTACCTCGCCGCTGAGGTGGGCGACACCTCCCTGCGGTTTATCGGAGGCTGCTTTATGATCTTTATGCTGTTTGCCCGCTACTTCTTCAATTCGTTCAAACGCTCCAGCTTCTAGCCCCTTGGATTTGTACCACCCCTCTACCTCTTGGAAATGCAAAATTTGACCCTGAAAAAAAGTGTAAACATTTGCCCCAAAAACTGTGTACACAGAATGCGAAAAGTGTATACCCCCCACACCCCCCATTACAAAAAAGTTATGCTAACCGTGGGATTGGTGATTTCTTTTATAAGTACAAGTAGTTGGGCACAGATCAGTGTCGTATCCGTCGATTCGTTAAGTGCATCGGTCATGGAATATTACCACAGGAAGATGGCTGCAGAGCAGGAAGAATTCCTATACCTGGAGCGGGGAAAGTGGATGAAGTATATGCCCACAGTAGGCTTCAGCTTCGGGTTGCCGTCGGTAAGCTGGGGAACGGGAAAGGTCTATGAGGCAAGGCAGGCTACCCAAGTCAAAACAGTAAAGCTATCGGCAATCAAGGCAGTAAACGAGCTGGAGATGAATGCCCTTTTGCAGGAAGTTATGATCGACCATCAAACGCTAATAGGGGAATTGGAACACCATCAGGTACTGGAGGAAATCCTACAACTGGAAGAGAAGCTGTTTGCCATAGTCAAGGAGGCCTACGAAAAGCACGAAATCACCCCAATGGAACTACTCTTGAAACAGAAACAACTGCTGACAGAAAAGGAGAAAGTGGCCATAAGCCTAAGGAAAATGTTGCTGCTGCGAGCCGAACTGTACAAGAAAGCAAGGTACCAATTACCCAAGATCAGGCTGGAGACAGAAGGCGAAAAACTGGCAGCGGAAAGGTAAGCGGCAGGCCTGCTCCAGCCAACCTACCTGCAAATCCATTTCGGGCTTCCGCAGGGGCAACGGCAGCCAAACCCCGCTATTGGCCACTTCGGTCTGCCGTGCCATCGGGAGCAGCCATCCGGCACACAAAAAAGCCACTTGGGTCTGTCCCGCCAAAAGCAAGAAGTTCCCTCCCAAATAGCCAGAACGGATGTCCGCCTAGACTTTAAGTAGCCAGGCCCACCCCCCGGCAAAGGTTTGGGTGTTCGCAGTTGCGGCAGTGTTCGCCCTTTTAGGTGGAAGAATATTTCAGTAAGTCCTCAAACACTTCAGTATACATCTCATACTGCTTCAGCAGCATTTCATGATACTGTCTCAGCTCCCCAATTGAATCAAAGCCTCTGGGAAGTTCTCCAACTTTATCGTATCGAGCGATTTGCATAGAAGCTATTCCCACCATATCGATCAGTTCCAAACGTTTTAAATTGTATTTTTTGATTAATCCATTCATTTCAGATAGTGGTGTTTAGCTAAGTGTCTTGTACTTAAATAACATGAATTATATACATATATTCAAATGATGTCATTTACATCTAACTAAAAATACCCCACAAAAAAGACCCTTATACAAATTTGCACAAGGGTCTCCCACTCCTAAGTTTTCAGTATTAAAACTCGAATATCTTTACAGGCAAAAGCGTTTGTGCAAATTTGCACAAACTCAAGTCCCTACTTATTCTCAATCACTTAACCCCATCAGTTTCTCCATCTCATCCCGAAACTGGTCATCGGTCAGCTTGCCCGCTTTCCACAGTTCCGCCTTCCGGAACAGCTTCTTGACAGGCTCCGCATACAGCTTGCCCTTGCTGGCAGTAGGCTTTTTCTCCTCTTCCTGCTCACGACTCTTCAGCTCCTCATACCCACGGTGGATACTTTTCTCACCCGCCATCACGGCCGCCTTCAGCGCATCATCGCCAGAGTCTGCAATCTTCTTCATCTTCGACACATTCCGGCGGCTGGTATCGGTCAGCTCGGCTACCTGCGCCAAACGGTCAATCTTCTCACTCTCTACCCCATGGCCCTGGTTGCGCTTGGCTTCCTCCTCCAGGTAAGCGGTCAGCTGCAAGCCGATCGAGATCTTCTCCGCATCCGACAGGTTCCGTCGCCCCAGCTGGTTCTTGAGCATCCAGATCCTGACCTCATTCTCCGAAGCAAAGTGCAGCTCACGGCAAGGCACATACTCAATGCGCTGGCGCTGGGCAGCACGCAAACGGTGGTGACCATCCACCACGGTTTCCACCACCGAATGGCCAACGCTGTGGCGCCAGTAGAGGATCGGCTCCCGCACCCCCTCCTTCTGTACAGACTCCTCAAACTCGGCAGCCTCCTGCTCGGTCTGCTTTCGGATCAGCGCCTCCAGTGCCGGATCCACATGGAATCCCGCCGGCGTCTTGAAGGTAATCTGCCGCTGCTCCTCGGCTTGGGCAGCCTGCTGGAAATCGGTTGAATGGTTCTTGGCTTTTTCGGCCTCCTTGGCCTTGAATTTATCCAGGTTCAGCATGGGTAATGATATCGTTAGGGAATACGGTAAAACGGAAAGGATTATACGCTAAGGCCTACAAGCAGCTCGCGGGCCATCAGCTGTACTTCTTCCGAAACGTCGGTATCCGAAAAGTTGGTATCCCGCTGGTAGCGGATGCTGTCCGGCAAGTAATTTTCCAGCAGCTTTAGCCCCAAATAACCGTCCAGCTCAAAAGGCATCTTGGATTCCTTCACCGAACGGTTCACACGGTTCTTGATCCCGAAAATGCGGGTCGGCAGCGAAAGGCTGTCCCTGACCTCGGCAATGTTGCTGATCGAGGAGATCGTAGGCCCCAAAGCCGTTTCGTTCAGGGTGATCGGCACCACCACATCCGAAGAGGCGATAATGCTGGTCAAAAGGTCCGTAACGGCCACATAACCCGCAGTGTCCACCAGGATATAGTCGTAGGCATACTTCTGCTCGTCAATCAGCTTGCGGTACTTTTCAGAAACGGCAATCGAGCGGGAGTCAAACGCCTCCACGGCAATGCGCTCGTGCACCCCGTTTTCGGCATACATCATCAGCGTCTGCTGCGGATCGGTATCGACGCAAAGCACACGGGTTCCCTCATCCAAGGTAATCAGCCCCATGGCGATCTGGCGCAGCAGCGAAGACTTGGTATTGCCCCCCTTGGAGTTGATAAAGGAGATCACACGTGCCGGCTCCCCTTTTACCAGGTAATCCAGCGGTACGCCCAGTACCTCGGCCACCTTTGACAGCCCCGAGTAAGGAATCTCCACCGAGCCTTTTTCCCACTTGATAAGGCCCTGCACCGAAAGGCCTACCTTTTCGGCCAGCTCCTTCTGCTTGACGTTTTGCTTCTTGCGAAGCCTTGCGATGTTTTCCCCGATCATACGTTTTACTTACCGTTTATCCCGTTTGTTACACTATTATTTAATTGCAAGTATAGAAAATTGAGAATTAAGGGCAAAAAATTTCTTTTTTTTACACTAAAAGATAACTTTGCCCGCAGCCTGATCGCTTGTGGAAAGCTTCAAACGGAAGCTACCCCAACGGGAAATGTCCTGTATTTGTTGTAAACAAAATGCAGACAAAAGGCATGTAAGGTTTTTTCAAAATAATTAGATAACCCTGTGTTTTGTCCAAAACCGGTCCCTGCATGCGATACCTTAATGGTTGTCGCAACCGTGTTACGGGCCTTGTCTCGGTTAATATTGGGTTTTCCGATACCTTTTTGGTCGTTGGCGTGCCTTTTTTGCCTTGTCATTTCAAGGTACAGTGCACATTTACAGGGTTTTTGAAGAACCTTACACTGGATAACTGATATAAAAAAATTGAAACTATTATAATTCTCTTGAGCACTGCCAGGTATTGTGAGATTTGTTAAGGTTGTTTTCTTTGTTTATTTGTAGGGTGTGTATCTATCAGATTTACAGTGTTTTAAGTAACCTTCCGATACCTTAATGGTTGCACTCCGATACCTTTTTGGTTGTTAAGCGATACCCTAATGGTTGTTGTGCGATACCTTTTTGGTCGTCGTCCGATACCTTTTTGGTTGTTCCGATACCCTAATGGTTGTACAACCGTCACGAGAACTTTTTACCTATGAATTACCATATCACCAAAACGACGCGCAAGGTGCGCAAGAGTAATGCCCTGATCAATGCCCGGGAGAAGGTAAGCCTGTCGGCATTGGAGCAGAAGCTGATTCTCTTTTCCATTACCGAACTGGATGGTGCGGAGCCCTCCAGGCCGCTAACGATCGAGTTCCAGGACTTTTTCGGCGAGCGCAAACTCAAGAGCAGCCAGTACCGAGACCTTCGGAAAGCCTGCAAGAGTGTGGCCTCTGCCATGGTGGCTTTTGAGCAGACCGACGACAAGGGCGAGGTACAGCTGGGCGAGTATGTGCCGGTATTCGGCAAGATTGTCGCCGACAATATGCGTGGGGAACTCACCTTTGAGTTCAACAGCCATATCCTGCCCCATATCACGGACCTGAAGAAGAACTTCACCTCTTACCTTTACCGCAATGTGGCAGAGCTCAAGAGTGCCTATGCCATCCGCATCTACGAGCTGTTGCAGCAAGGGGTGGACCGCTATGCCAGCCGGGAATTTTCCGTCGAGGAACTGAAGGAGATACTGGGCATTGCCGGTTTGAAGACCTACGAGAAGTTTGGCAAGTTCCGCCAGACCGTGCTGGACAAGGCCTGCGCCGAGATTACCGAAAAGACCGATATGGATGTAAGTTGGGAAGAGGCCGAAAAGCAGCGCAACAAGATCACAGCCATCCGTTTCCTGATGAATTTGAAGCAGCCCGCAGAGAAAGTGAAAGTGAAAGCAGTGGAAAAGGCAGCCAGTCCCTCCAGTGTAGCGCCCAAGCAGCTTACCATCGGGGAGACAGTCCCCAAGACATTTACCTTTGAAAGCGAAAAACACCGCCGCCTGCATGCACGGCTGCTGGAGCTGGAGCTTTCAAGCGGACAGGCCATGGTAGTCGTGAAGGAAGTAGGGGTAGAAGGGGAGACCGGCATCTGGAAGCTGGTCAATGAGATCAAGATGGGGGTCAAGGACGGTAAGGTCACCAGCGTGAAGAGCTATACGCTGAAGCTGCTCAAGGATCGGTACCAACTTTCACTATAAAAGCATTTCAATAAATCGTATTGATTAGTATATTTACGCAACCGTTTCCTTACCAAGGGGATACGGTTGTTTTTTTTAACTAAAACCTATTAACCTGATGACTTTACAGAAAAAATATGTTTCTGACCCTGTGCGCTTTTTTTACCTTTTGGAACGAGTGACTGCTCCAGACCTGATGCTGGGCATCGAGCGTTTCCAGTTACTTCAGGAGCTAAAAGAAGTGTATCAATCCGCTTGCCGCCACCAACCTTCCCAATGTGATAAGTTTAGAAAGCTGATCCAGTCCGCAGGCCTGTGGAATGGGAGTTGGGAGGTATCTTAGATTACCTTGAAGGTTGCTAAATGGAAAGCCGCCATTTCCCTGTTTGTGGGAGATGGCGGTTTTTTTTATTGTCTATTGATCTCAATTCCAAGGCAAATACTCATATTTAAACTGATCATTACCTCCTTGTCCTTGAATGGGATAGCCTTGTTCATCGTAGGTGAATACTTCGTCTACCTTTTTTGAAGTGCCATCCTCATATTTGACAGTAAAGGAAGAGAAGTTGTTGACCAAGTATGGAGTATAATGTCCCGATATTTGAAGGGTAATGGGAGCAGGAAGCCCAAAGTAAGTAGAAACCTTATCGTCATAAACATATTCAACGTCATCTGTATATGTTACTTCTCCATTAGTATATCCAGTTATATGGAGACTGGTTGGTTGCAAATGTTCATCATAGGAAGTGACTTCCATTTTCATAATGCTCTTTTTTATGTACTTATTAGCAGCCCTTTCTCGCACCAATTTCTTGAAGACTCCATTGCCATCATATGAGAATGTATAAGCTAAGGTAAGAGCTTTTGTTCCATCACCAAGATCATAGGAAAAGATATCAGTTAGGAGTCCATTATCATTGTAGTGATATTCCCTTTCTTTTTTGTTCAGTGAATCTTGTACCAATTTACTATGGGTAATTTGTCCCTCAGCATTGAAATAGTACTGATAAATACCCCCAGTGAAATTCAGTTCCCAATAGCTATCATATTTTGTCAATTCCCTGATGACTTTACCATTTTCTAAAACCCTTGATAAATATCTAGTAGGTTTTTTATCTAAAGAATCATCAGGATTATTATCACCGTCTAGATCAACGGTATCAGATGAACAGGCAAATAAAAGGCATGAAAACAGGAGTAAGATTGTATATCTCATATAAGTTTAAAATATGGTAGAGTTTAAATAATTTTCTCCAATACTAAATAAATAAAATGCTATTGCCACTAATTTTAAATGCATAACTAAAAAATGACTTTTAACTTAAACCAATATAAAGGCATCTTCATTTGATTATGAAAGAAGTAACTGATGGCACGTAAAACCCACACCCCACTGCCATGCCCTGCTAGCCACTGTCATCCGGCGGGTTTCGGCAGCCAGTCCACCCACAAAATCCCACTTCGGTCTGCCGCTCCCATTCGCCTGCTGCCAGCGGTTCCCACGCTGGGCGCCGGGGGCTTTACTTCGCATGGAGGGCTGAAGCGCCAAACCCACCCACCGCAAAGGGTTGGTTTTCGCGATAGGGCAGTGGTCGCCCCAATAAATGCCCCTCTAGCGATTATTCCCACCACACTCAGTCAAGGGCAATACCCCTCCGAAAAGCTAATCCCCACTGCGCCACTGGCCAGTACCCCTTATGCTGCAAGGTAGCCATGGCCGCTAAATGCCAACCCTCGATTCCAAAAGCAAAAGCCGCACAAGCCATCCCACTGCCAATTCCTTTTGCTTTTGGCCCAAGCCATGGGCAGTAATTGCAGCCATAGGGGTTCTGCAGCCGTGGCTCCGTCGGGGTAGCTTTCTTTCCTGGGCTTTTGCCCTTGTCTGTACCCGCCCCGGTTAGCGGCATTCGCTTCGCTCATATTTTTCATTAAAAAGGGGATGCGCCGTCCTCCCTCAGTGTGTAGATTTTCTTTCTTTAGTGCAAGTTTATGGGGTTGTTTTTTTGCTAAAAAATTAAACTTTAAGTACTTGTTTATCAGTGTTTTAGGTTGTGATTTTGGTATTTTTTGGCTATATTGAGGTATCAAGTTAAGGAAATGAGCAGGCTAGCCGTTTCGCTCCCCTCTTTGAAAAGTTCAATTTTAAACCCAACCACAAAAAAAACGGACTGCCCAAGTCGCCAAACCGTTGCAGCCCGTTTAAAAATTCTAACGTTATGAAAAATAACCATTCTCCGCAGATTTTCACCCCTGAGTATGCCAAAATCTTACTGCCTGTAGTCAAGGAGCATACTGTTATGGCCATGGCGCAGTATTTCAGCCATATAGCCCGCTATCCTGAGCCAATGCTCTATCATTTGGCCTACCGTCAGGAGTTGCGCCATACCGCTTTTTTGTGGCTCTCCCTTTTGCACCGTTGTACCGGCATTATCGGTTTGCCGGCTGGCATGTACCTCTCCATCCGTTACAGCGTCCGCCTGTCTGCTATTCGCCGCTGCCACCAGTGGCGGGAGTTTGAAGCGGAGCGGGGCGTATCTTTTTCAAAGGATGAGCTCAACCACCTGCCGTTTTAGCATGCTTGCAGCCCGTAAGCCTTTACGGGCTATTGCCTTCCCCATTTTACACCCATCCATTCCAACACACCAACCATGAAAACCACTTTCAAGATTATGCAGCGGAAGTACTACCGCCGCCGCTTCCGCGAGGTATGCTTCCCTTCGTTAGCCCTAGAAGGCAAACAGCTCCAAACCGCTGGCTTTGCCGCTGGCGAAAAGGTCAAGGTCAGCATCGAGCACCACAAAATCACCATTGAAAAATGCTGATGCCAGGCTTTTACCTTTTCGAGCTCTCCGCCGAAGTGTTTAGCGGGGAGTTCCTTTTCAGGGTAGCGGGGTATGTGGACGGGGACGACCCCGAAACGGGTTACCGTGGCGGTTTTGCCCTGCATACGGTAGAAGTGCAGCAGCCCTGCGGCGAGTGGCTCAATGTCACGGACCTTGTGGAAAGGCTCGGACTTATCACCGAAATCACCGAAGCCTTTTATGACCTGCATATATAACAAAAGGGCAGTTTCCATCGCTGGAAGCTGCCCCATAACAACATAACATATTAACAAACCATCATTTGCTAGAGAAGCTATGAAAAACACCACACGAAGCAAAGCGCAAAATACCGTGAAATATTACGAAGGCGCCCCAAAGCAGTATCGGGCAGACTGCAAGGCAGGACAGTTTAACCTCAACGGCATAGAGCCGCTGGGCAATCAAATGGCCTTTCAGCCCGTGGCTTGGCGTTTCTTTACCGACGAGATATTGGGCATGGACAGAAGGAAATGGGTAGAGCTGTTTTTTGTCGATGCCGAAGGCTGCCTTTCCGCCTTACTCTTTCACGGCTACAGCCGTGAGAATCTGGAAGGGCTAGCAGCCAAGCTCTTCTATTCCGAAGTGACCATGGCAGAGATTATCCTGCATTGTAGCCTCTCGGAAAAGAAAAACGAGAAAGCAAACGCCAAGTACTTTATAGCCGAGTTTGACTTTGAAGTGGCAGACCCCGAAGCCACCAAAAAGCTGAAAGCCGCCACCGCCAGAATGAAACTCTACCGCACCGAAACCATCACGGGAGCCTGCCAACTGGAAGCCTTCCACCGCTATGAGGTGGCTAGGATAGAAGCCGCCCGCGAGGAACTTAACCGACTGAACCCCTAGTCGGTACTACAGTATTGAAATCGGCCTTGGAGCATGGGCGTAAAGAATTCGACAGACAGAGGCGTAAAGAAAATGCTGCTGTTTGAGCGTAGCGAGTTACAGCATTTTTAGCCGAAGGAAGAAGAATTTAGCCCAAGCTCCACAGCCTTGATTTTTTGGTTCTTTTCCATCAAGGAAAAAGAACAATACAAAACCACAGATACCAATGCTAAAAGTCAACTACAAGATCATCACCATGCCCGAAGAATACTACCGCCGCCTTCCGGCACTCTCCAACTCAGACCTGACCGTAGCCAAGCACCTGCTGGCGGGTATTCCATACAGCAAACCCATGGCAGCCTTCCGTTTTGGCAGAGCCGTACACCTATGCCTACTGGAGCCGGAGCGGTGGCAGCAATGGAAAGCCGAAACGGATCAAGTCACCGCCCAGAAGGTAGAACTACTGGCCGCTGCCGCAAGGCAAAACACTGCCCTTGAAAAACTGCTTGCACGCTGTTATACCCGAAAGGAACAAGTGGTATTGTGGCAAGACCCCATCACAAAGATTGATTGCAAGGCCAGAATTGACCTGCTGCGGGAGCGGCAGCTGGTGGCAGACCTCAAGACCACCAGAGCAGCGAGTCTGGAGGGTTTTATCTCGGATGCCGAGCGCTTTGATTATGACCGGCAACTCGCTTTCTATGGGATGGCCTTGCAACCGAAGCGTTACCTCTTGGCCGGTATCAGCAAGAAGAAGCTGGGCAGCGTCTACTTTATCAGCCTAGCCCAAGACGATCACTTTATCCTGAGAGGCAGACAGAAGGTGGCCGCCATTATCCGCACCCTGCAAAAACAGCCAGCAGTATTGAGGCAGGTACTCGCCGCTAGGGAGGTGTAAGGAATGCCAACAGTTTGCACTTGCTAACCAAGCCGCTTATACCGTTCTTAATAGTCGCTTATTTCGTACATACTTTGAAGACTTCTTGAGCTCATGGCCCCAACTGAATAAAAGCAGTTGGGGCTTCTTTTTTTCTGATAGCAGCTAACGGAAAGAGATACACTTCAATCGATAATCCCACCCCGCTGCCTGTCCAATGGAAGTTAGCGGGTGGTTTAAGGTGGAGGAGAAGCTTACTACGCTGCTCCAAGCCCTACTGAACTTTTCTCCATTAATCGGGAATACCATATATTTGAAGAACGAGTCTGGTTTTAATCCACCAACTCGTTCCTATAATTAAAATTGATTTACACACTTTTTGGGATAGTGTCTTTTTTTATTCCCTCAATTCTCATCAGATACGGTCAATCTTTAGATTATCAATGTGAATCCGAGTTGTGTGTTTTAAAAACCAGAGGTATTAAGATTCGATTGTTTCTCCTGGTATTTCCCTGAAGTGGTTTTCAATATCTTTCAATATCAGGAACTTACCCGTAATGAATTTACAGATCACATAGATTTTCATAATTATGCACAAAGGATTGGACTATAGAATTTTATTGTTTTCTTTTTTTTTGTTGTGTCTCATAGCCTGTTCTCATTCAAAGCAAGAAAATGAAGGTGAGCAACAAATGATGATTCAGGATATGTTGTTAGAAAAAATCAGCAACCAATGTCCAACTTTAATGATTTCTGAGAGTTCCCAATGGAAAATCACTAGACAGGGCGGTGGTATTTTTGACTTGGAAAGTCAAAGCGATGCGCATAAAGCATTTTTGAACCTGTACTTAGAAACTGAGGACTCAGAATTAATGGGATATTATGATTTGGAAACGGATAGTAGTTTTCTGAATTTCAGATTGGTAAAATGTGACACAACTATCTATTTTGAAATGAAGCCTAAAAATGGAAAGGTTGATACAATTTTTCATATTGGCTATTATAAATATTTATATGACAGAAATCTATTGACAGGGGGACAAAAAAGGTTCTTTAGAAGAAATAGGGATTCTTTGATTTCATTGAGAGGTGATAACCTCAAGCCACTCCCTGA
This sequence comes from Limibacter armeniacum, assembly GCF_036880985.1. NCBI lineage: Bacteria > Pseudomonadati > Bacteroidota > Cytophagia > Cytophagales > Flammeovirgaceae > Limibacter > Limibacter armeniacum. Next base: position 11,822 of record NZ_JBAJNO010000007.1, on the reverse strand, counting down.
GATTGAGGTAATATTCCCACCTGATAATCCGGCCTTTGAACCGATTGACAACTAAAAGGAAAATGCAAAGCTTCTGAAAATTAAGGAGCTTTTACTTGGCGTAAGCCCTGCGAATTGTAGCATCTTTTAAGAAGGATTCATGCTAAATAGAGTACCATTTAAAATTAGTAATTGACAGATTATTAACATGATGAGTATCCTATTCAACTAAGAAATACTCCGGATTAGGTAACCATCCGGTAAACCACATATTTGAAAAAACAGAAACCCTTTGGGAGGTATAGCGTCTCCCAAAGGGTTTCTTTTATGAAGTTCTCCTGCTGCTGATTGGCTTGCTTCCATTTCTGAGGTAGCAGCTCTTCTATCCGATTGATTGGATGTGAAGTAATTCTCTCCAGTATATCCCTGAGCTATTCGTAAGGATCGATGCCATGGATCTTACAGTTGGTGAACAGTGTGTAGAAAAGACTTCCAAATTTGACAAGCCATATCCATTGCTCACTGTTTCATTAAGATCGAAGTCTATATAACAGAAAGTCAAGTTACAAGACTTTTCTCATTTCTTAGAATGTGAAAAATCTACACTAGTGAAAGTCAAAGCCGGTGGGGATTTCTTGTTTTGCAGATTGTAACTAACTAATAGACCTATTCAACTATCAACCCGCTCACTTCAGACTTCCGGCGGCGTTCAGCAGCCGGCCATCGCGCTAAAACCCACTTCGGTGTGACCGGCTAGGTCTGCTGTCCGCTTTCGCCTCCAGCCTTTCGCTTTTCCGGCACTAGTGGCTAATATTGTAGCCTGTTCGGAGGTTTTGGATGCGAAGCCCACCCTCCGAATAGGTTAGGTGTTCATAAGATAAGAGTGGTTATCCTAAATAAGCTTTGCTATACCCCATCAAGTATTACTCCTTACTTTTCACATGTTTTTTGGGAACCAACTTTCCCTCTCGCATAAAAATTTCCATATCCATTTCTATTCCTTCCCCTCGCTTCAGTTGCCTGATTGACTCCCGCAGCCTTTCCTCATTGGCTCTAGAGGACAGCAGGTAAATCGTCTCACTCAGGGAATTTCCACCCGGCAGAGGAATTACAGCAAAGGGCTGCTCCTCATTGGCCACCAGCAGTACCCGCTGCTCCTGGCTCATCTTATTCAGGCAGTTGGAAAGATCATCTCCAAACCTTCCACGCGTCAGCTTGATTGCCTGGCCAAAGTCCTCTATGGACACATGCCGCTCAATGGCCTCCTCCACAAAAGTGTTCAGTGACTGGTCATGATCTATTGCCAACTGAGCCGCCCTGCGGTGCAAGTCTGGAGAAATGCGTACATTGAAACTCCCCTTGTATGGCTTGTCAGGTTCTATGCCCTGCTTCTTGCAAGCATCTAGATAACTGTCTACAGTCTTGATAAAGTTTTGCTCCAGTTCCTCTCCAGTACTGCCCCTATAGGTGAGTAGGGCATGGTTGCCAAGCACTTTTCCTTCCAGTTGCTTGTTTTCTGTGCAGTATTCTATGGTACCTGTATAGCCTTTGTACTTGAAATGTTTCATTGTTATAGGTGCTTAGATGGTTACTTGCTTTAAGTTATGCAACTGTATTTAGTTGCACAACAATTACTTTGATTTTTTTCATGTTGGGCAGCTACATATCCTAAGTATAGGTGAGTCTTTTTTCTGTATGCTCGTTATTTGCTATCTTTATTAAGATTAATTATAATTTAATCTTTGAACTTAATTGAGCAAGGCTTATAATTGCGCTACTACTTATATAGGTAGTAGCGCAATTAAACCAATAGCCATAAAGTCCTCAGGAGCTATGCCAGATAGTTGGTATGGTTTCGTGGGGCACGAAGAAATACAGTATGAATCAGAGTGTCATCTTATGCCAAAGGGAAAATATACAAGTTTCTTGGTGCAAGGGCTGCTAAACCTTTTCGTTGCTCTTTAGAAAAACCTGCACCTTTTAAGGAAGAAGGGCTGGATGAGTTTCTGGAGTACTGAAAAGTCTTCACCATAATGATTATTGTATGGGTTTTGGATACTGGACCTATACAATACAATTCTCAAAAGTTCTTTGGGGTATACCGGTCTGAAAAGGATATAACTGAACGGATTACTGTGTTGAATGAGGTCAAAGCTATGTATGAAGTCTTTTATATTATCTAGGCGTCTGTATAGAGAATATCTAGTGTGTGAAAATATTCTAACTATTATGAATAGTGAATATCTAATATCTCCTAAATTTTTGTCATTTATCTATAAATAATAGATAAGGATTTTACAAAAAGTAGACTAATGATTAAAAATAACAAGTCATACTCAATGAGTATGATTGTGTGATCTACCTAATTTGAAAGAAAAATATGTTAATTCTTCAATACCTAAATTGAAAACTGTAGAGTCTTTTGATAATAAATAGCATTTCTCCCTTAGTTTTAATTCTTTTTCTTTTTTAAAGACACTGTTAATTGTACTATCATTGAAATAACTCAGTAAATCAGAAGGATATTTAAGGTTTAATTCTTTTCCCCAATTTTTTACAGTAGCACTATCTTCCATAAAATATTGTCCAATTATAGGCCATCCAACATTTAATCTATATAATTCTAAATTTGAAGGACCTACAGCATAATTATTTTTATCATAAATAAGTAATGAAACTATTTCTTGTTTTGTTTTTAATGGATTATTGAAAACTTTAGCTCCTCTTGCAATAGAATCAATTATTTGGCTATTTAAATTTACTGGATTGTAATCCTCATCAAGATATAAGTAATTTTCATTTGACAAATATGTTATCTTATCACCACTTACTTTTGAACCGCAACTTGATATACATATTAATGTAATTATTATAAATATAATCCTCATAATAAAAGTATTTAAAACACATTATTTGATAAAATAATGTGTTTTATTATATATAGTATTAATATAAAAATTCTTCCATATGTGTTGTTAAGTTACAATCACTTGTAGGTTTTGCAACACAAATTAGTACATATCCTTGTTCAATTTGTTCTGCATTTAAATAAGACTGTTCAGACTGATCAACTGTACCACTAGTTAATTTGCAAGCACAAGAGCTACTAGCACCAGCTCTATCAGAATAGGGAAGGTCTAATCCATATTCCCAAGCAGCATCTAATATATAGAGAGTTGGCTCAACAGATATAAATTGATTTATACCACCACCAAATTGGGTTAACCCAACTCTGTAGCCTCTAAATACACTTCTTTCATTTGAACCTGACATATTATTAGAACGAAGTGAGTTACGACTATCATAGAATTTTTGATAGCTAGCAAAATCTCCCCAGACGGAACATATTTGTTCATAACTAGCAAATTTTGAAAACTGATGTGTATCTACAAAACTTTCATAAGATTGTAAATCTGCGGGCTTTAGGGTTTCAGAATTATCATTACATGATGATATAAAAAATAATAGAAGGGAGAAAAAAATTGAATACTTCATAGGTTATTATAATTAAATATTAAAAAAAATTTAGATTAATAATGCAAACATATTAAAGGAAGCGGTAATATAATTTCCATTAAATTAAAAAATGTTAAACTTTAAAATAAACTCTCCATCATACTTATATATATAACTCCTATGAATTTTAGAGTAATATATTTCTGCACCATAACTCTTCATTTCAGAAATGATAAGTCGCACGGTTCTTTCCGAGATATTTAGCTTTAAAGCTAACTCATGAGGAGTGCCGGTAGCTTTCTTTTGAATTAGATAATCAATTCTTTTAAGTCGATTATATTGTCTTGCTATAGACATAATAAAAAATTTGGTTGAAAACGATGAATGTATAATATGTACAAAAAAATACTTATTCAATCTATATCAATAAGTAATATATATTTGTATAACTATATTGATATAGGAGTTATTATTCAAATATATATTTAATAGGAGTGAGTTATTTAACATCTTTAAATGTGTATAATGTTACAATTTTTGAAATGCAAATATTACATGTCATTGCTTTACAAAAGCTAAAATGTTCCAATCGTAACAATAGTTATATCAATTATTTTTATTAAAAATGGTACAGAAGGGGAAGTATTACTACTTTTGATCGTACATATCAACTTTTAAATATTTGCTTATTCGTATGCCTAATATTTAATACCAACAAAAGGATAATTTTGTGTATTGTTAAATTTTAAGCACAAAAAAAGAGACTTGAAATACTAGATATCAAGCCTCTTTTTGTGCTTAAATGCAAAAGGGTATTAGGCATTTAGTACATTAGTCACTACTTGCCCCAATGCCCTACCCAGCAATGGGGGTACTGCATTCCCTACTTGCGTATACTGCGGTACCTCAAACTTTCTCATTTGCCCTCCGGTAGTCACCTTCGAACGGAATTCAAACCAGTCTGGGAACGACTGTATTCTGGCCATCTCACGGACAGTTAGGGTCCTTAACTCGTCATGGTGGTAGTGACAGGCATCATCCGGTATGGACAGTGCTGCCGGTGCCGGTCGATTTGCCACCAAGGCCCGTTGTGTCTGCTTCTTGGTGAGCAGGGTACGTAGGTACTGGTCCAGTTCCAATCCATCATTGAATCGGATATAATAGTTTTCCTCGTTCAGGAAATCGAACCTCAGCATTTCGGCAACAGTCCCATCCTCCAATATGGTTTCATCTGGCCTTCTCAGGAAAGCGTTGATATTTTTCTTGGTTGCCGGGACTACTTGCTCCAGCACCTGGTACAGCCTGAACCTTCTCTGTACAAGTTCCCCATTGCCCCTGTGCTCGTGATTACCCAGCTCAAAGCCTCCAAGGATCCTGTTTCCCAGCAGTTCATGGTTAACCTGTTGAACATATGCACTTTGTGCAATCCCTTCACCTCGCAAGTCATCAATGGCATCGGTCACGCTTCTCCACTGCCCTTCTTTGAATTGTAGCAGTGGCGCGAGAAAAGTATTGGTAAATCGCTCAGGGTTTTTCTCAATATCATGGTATTCCAGATCACCGAACATTACTGGCTCCATCTCGTTCTCTTGTTCCCCTTGTACGGCTGTATAGAAAACATGGGAGTTCTCCAGCAATGATAGCTCCACCTCGTTCCTGTCTCCTGCCTGAAACTCCTGAAAAACATCTTCCCTCAGGGCCAGCATGATATACCTCGGCCTGTTCTGGGCAGTGCCAGTGTACTTGGCATTGACATGCAGGCAAATCGGGACATAGCCGATTGTGGCAAATGCCTTGGCTACCTCAAACCAAGCATAATGCTTTTTTCCATCTATATCGAAAGCCCTAAGAATACCCGAAACATTTTCTAGCAAGGCCACTTTCGGCTTCACCAGCCTGACGAACCGGGCAAACTCCCATGGCAACTGGTTACGGGCATTGTCATGTTGCCTGAGGCCCGCCATACTAAAGCTTTGGCAAGGAGGCCCACCGGATACAAGATCCACCTCATCCCCTTCCAGATCCAGCGCATGCTGTATGCGCTGTAGCAGTTCCGGTTGTGTCTCCAGAAAGCCGTTGAGTTCAATGATATTGCCCACCACCATACTACCCTGTATGTTTGCATCTTCATCCAGCAAGTCGTTGTGTCCAGTCCCATCATCGGGAACCTCCTGTGGATTTTCCCTTAGCCTTCGAGTAAGGTTATTGCGTTCAAACTGGCTATTGAGCCAGTAGGTCATTTGGGCTGGCTCCTCTCTTCCTGCCAACTCCGTCAGGTTCTCTCCAAAGAAGTTGTAGGCAAATGTCTCGCTGGCCATCGGTGACAGTTCATTGGCAAACACCAGTTCAAATCCTAACGATTCCAATCCCAATGAAAGGCCACCACATCCTGCAAACAGTTCTATATGATTCACGTTGTCTGTATCTAGTTCCTAACACTCTAATTGTGCAAATTTAAGATACAATTATGAAAAAATCCAGGGATGCTTATTAAACATCAGGCCTGCGTGACTGGTTGAGATGCTGAAAGATTCATAAAACTGTAAGTCGAATTGATTTCCTCCAGTGCATTCTGCAAACATATCTGTTGCCTTTGAGAATATCCATTCCTGAAATTTTTACCGAAAATGTCCTTTACAGAATTCACAACTCCTTGGCGATGCCCTTTACCCCAATATTACTCTTCTTACGGCAACTGAATCAGATTTAAACTCATTTTTGTTTGAAGGTACTGTAACAAATGAGTAACTGAATCTATTTATTCTGTCTAATGAGTAAGATGCATCCCCTAAAGATATATTGGGATCCCTGAAAGAGTTAGCATTATAAATCATGCTCCACATCATTGGAATTTGTGAATTGTCATTCCAGTTTGTTTTGCATTGGACAATTCCCACTTCATAAGATTCATAGTCCCTATTAGACAAAAAATCCAGAGCTCTCTTTTTGTTTGTAAGTCCTTTACTGTTACTGATCTTAAATCGTCCCTTACTGTCTGTTAATTCTATATCATTGATGGGGCGAGTATACTCGTCCCTATCTGGGAAGACAATAACAGTGATATCCGATTCTGTATTACATTTAAAATTGACATAGTTTACTGTAATCGCCCGTCTTACAGGTTCAGGGACTTCACTCATTTTTTTAAATGCAACAACACGGCTTCCAATACTGCACATATTGATATACCAAGTTATTAGACATTCCCAAGCAGTCCCTCCTCCAGATAAAGTATCTTGGGACCTACCAGGTTCTGTAGTTGTCTGAAAAATTTCAGAAAGATGATCCCCTAAGTCAATCAGTTTTTCAGCTGTTATTTCATCTCCCAATTTATTCTCAATCTCCACTTGCCAACGCTCCCAGTGCTTTTCGAAGCTTTCCACTTTAAACAGTTGATCAATAGTTCTTTTTCTCAAAGATTCGATTAAATTCATCATTTTAGTTTTTAGTTTTTTTACAAAAGTTATAGCTCAATATCCTCTACCGAGCCAAAAAGCTTTTCCCTGTCTTTTGCTGATTTAAGCCTGAAGGCATGCCCCTTGTCCTTATAGCCTGTCCTATCCGGTAGCACTCTCCCTCTCCAGTCATAAGTGACAATTCCCTGGTCGATCAGTGAAATGAACTGGGAAAAAATTGGTCGTTGCGTCAATTGCACCTTCGTGTACTGGAAGTGGATCTCCCCTTCTATAAGCTTGTGTTCGCCAACCACCCACAACGTTTTGGGGTGCTTGTTATAGAGCGCTTCCTTAAGGGTCTCGTACTCCCAGTAGCAGGTGTCAATGTTTACATCAAGCTGTCCAGCCTTCTGTACCAGCAAGTTCTTGTCTGGAATACTTTGTAAGAAAAGACCTTGTGCATTCGGGGTATTACTTACCGTCACATACAAGTCTTGGTACCCTGGGTACTTTTTACTTTGGTAGCCATGGGTCAGCATCATATCTGTAGCCGTTGGTACAGGGCTAATGTCCCAGTTAGGTACCTTACTGAAAAGTGTATCCTTTGTCTTGGTTGCCGCTCTTTTTGCCTTGATCTCAATCTCTCCCATGTAGTCAGCATTCTTGAGGTTGTTCACCGGAATCCCCAGCGCTTTTTCCAATGTTTCTCCCACATCCTTTGGATTCAGCTTGTGAGGGCTTACACTTCTTATCCACTGTCCTTTTATTTTTCTCAGTTCGCTTATCAGGGTGCCAACATAATCCTCAGCTGTTTCAGGCTCCCCAAAATAGGATAGTAGCATACCCTCAAAGCCCTCTGTATCCCGGAGAGGAATAGCAATCACCTGTCCCTTGTAGACAGTGAAGTATACCAAGTCATTGGATTGCGCATAACGGGGCAGGCGTGATGGCCAGAATCGGGGGTCCCCCTTCTTGGTATTCGGCCGGTAGTAGCTGGTCCTCTGCTCAGCCACTTCGCTCTGTGATAAGATGGCGGTATTGTAGTAGACCTTTCCCTCATCGCCCTGAGGCATTGTACTAAAATCCACAACTCTCCCTTGCTTGAGGATTTCCCTCAACTCCCCTGAGGCGTCAATAATACTTTTCTTTAGCATTGTTTCCGTCATCCGGATCAGGCTAAACTCTTCCCTACAGTATTTCTGGATAATCTCAATTAGGCGTTCTTCCCCCTCATTGGGGATAAAAAATGGATTCACGTTTAAGTTGGTTTAGCTTTTACAATTGGTTTGCATTATAGCAATAAATAGTATTATTCTCATACCTTGATCATATCAACCAAGCTATCTAGCACTTTCAGGGTCCTTTCTTTGTCATACCTAATAGCACACTCCCAAACCGTCATCACATTCCACCCTTCCCTCAACAAGTCCATACGGTGGCTAATGTCATTGGCTCGGTTCCGAGCGATTTTCCAACGCCAAAACTCTGTGTTGGTCTTGGGCAGCTTGTAGTACTTGCAGTCTTGGTGCCCATGCCAGAAGCAGCCATGGACAAAGATCACGGTCTTGTACTTGGGTAACACGATGTCAGGTTTGCCAGGCAGGACTTTGCCCCTGTACCTGCCGTGCAGCCGGAAGCGGAAGCCATGGCGGTGCAGGTAGCGCCTCACAATCAGCTCAGGCCTCGTATCCTTGCCCTTGATCGAGGCCATGATCCTGCTGCGTACTTCGGGGCTAAACTTGTCGGGCATCGCTTTTTGGAAGAGAAGTTACGAAATTCACTTCTTTCTCCCCCTTTTTTCGTCTTCAAGCTCCTTGTTGGACTTGGCAATCCTCTTTTTAAGAGCCCTTATATCAAGCCACGAAGGCACTCCCATAACAACTGTTACTATAAACATAACCCTTAGATCTGTCATGTAATCCGTGACAGGCGAGGTCAGCCATTCAATGAACCAGTAATATACCTTTTCCATGGTATTGAAGTCTTGTTTCAGTAAAAATGAAGGGGGGCCTTCCTCCCAATCGAAGTCAGGCCCATGCAAGAGGAATCAGTTCTCAATCGAAAGCTTTCCCTCTTTCAGCTTGATACACCGGTCAAATGATATACAATTGCCCCCAAACAGCAGTTGGCAGCTATTCAGGTTGTAGATGGGCCATAATTCCAGGTAGGAAGACTGACACACTATCTTCGATGCCAGCGAAGGGTCACGTGAGATCAACTCTCCTGCAAGGGCAATCATATATGCCCCCTTTCTTGTGGCAAATCCCTTGTTGCCCACGAGTCTGTTAAAGTACCCAACCAGTTGCTCGGTACTGTCACGGTGTAGCGTCAAGCGACACTCCTTGATTAGTTCTGTAAATGATTGTGTTGCCATTACCATTCTAGTTTTGTTGTGAAAAATAAACCAAATGGCATCAGGAAATGGGAAGGAAAATAGTGAGGCGCATTTTTTTGTCCTGCTCCAAAAGAGGTTCGGACCACATCGCACTGGACCACCGTGGCTTGTCTTGCTCGGTTGGTATCCCCTTCCATGGGATTCTTGATGCTACTGTAAGTATAGGATTCTTTTTATAATTAATCCAAAATATTTTTATAAATACCTCTACCAAGAAGTTCTTCGGGAAATCTGATGATAATAAAAAGGACAATCCTAATAAGTAAGGTTGAGGATAACCGGAATATGAGTCATCCCGAGTTATTATTGGGATGACTCATATTTATCAATTACACAGCCTTATTCTGTACTGGAGTCACTTTTACATAGTCCATGAACTTACGAAGTTTGTCCATAATGATCGGTGTAGAAACAACAAACTTCTCCCCTTGTACCCAAAATTCAATATAGGTAGACGAGATACTCCCCTTCGCTTTTCTATAGCTAATGAATAAATCTTTTGATACAGTATAGTCATGATAAACTTCCTCGTTTCTTAGAGGTTTTTCTTTATTAATCTTCTCCTGAAGGATTTGATAGTTTTGTAAAATAGCTTTACACTGCTCTAATGTCAGTTCTATATAAGTAATGTCTGCTATTCTTGTCTGATCAGTCTCGAATTGCTTCCGGTCCGGATAATATTTATCGGCACCGATTACCAATTTTGAAATATCCCTATATTTATAACCTGTGAGTTCTAAATAAGAATTACTATTATATGATTTACCCTTAAATACAGTATAGGTTCTAATCGTACTATACTCTCCTTCTGTGTGCTTCTCTACATTGGTTTTGATATACTGTTCTGTAATGTATCTAGTTTGCATACAACCAGTAAGTAATGCTACCATCGACAAGGAGATGAGTGCTTTTCTCATTATTAGTTTTAGTTTTAAAATGATTATAAAAAATATGATTTAATAAGTGTTCTTGAAATAATACAACTACAATAGTATCATTAAAGTAGCCTACTTTTCTTACAAATACTTTAAACCCATCGCCACATGTCCCGATCTTTATTAGATCTATGATCACCGCAATAGCCAAGGATAAGCATAAAAAAACAGCCTGAAACGATCGTGTATCAGGCTGCTTTTATAACCGATCAAGCGGCTTGTCAATACGCTATTCCTTTACCTTGTGCATGTCCAGGTAGAACTTCTTCTCGCCTTCATTCCCCACCAGCAGCTTGAAGTGATCATAACTTTCGCTATACTGCTGTATCACCCCGCATTTCCTAAAATCCTGGTCCTGCTCTCCTTTTACATACAGTACGGAGTCCTGCTCTACCTTGTAGGTCAGTTCATGCGTTTTCTTCATCGGCTCATCGCTGAAAGCCATGGCAAAATCGACCAGCCCCCCATCCATATGTACAACTGCCCGATTCCCTTCGTAGAAACTGAACTCCATTTCGACAGAAGAGAGTGCCATCACCATCAACCCTTGCCCCATTTTCTCCCAACCGTCCTTTTCCTCTTGAGTGCCGAGTGCCTCAGTCACAAAAGGAGTCAGGTCCACCTTGTATCTGCCCTGCAGCTTGTCACTGTCAAATACACCGGAATCTTTCTCACTTATATTACATGCGGCTGTGAGCAGAACCAGTAAAAGAAGTAGCCACCTACTCATTACTATCTGTTTTGGATGCCTGTATCATGGAAATGTTCCGGGCCATGTCCTCATCCCTTTCCTTCTTCTCCAGCTGGTCTATCTGAGCGAACAGCTTGGCATTGTAACGACTCACTTTGCCAGGTATCAGGAAAAGGTCAATCAAGGCCCAAACCCCTACGCCCCCAAGCGTAAACCAGTACAGGAACTGGATGCCCCACATCCCGAGGTAAGCATAATGGGCCCCAAAAAAGAACCAGAACAGATAGGTCGTGCCCGTTGATTTTACTTTCGATTGCAGATAGTGCTTGTTCATACTTTTAAGGTTTTTGCAGGCTTCTCAAAGTCCTTTGCATGTGTTGCCGGACAATGAAAGGCCTCCGATAGATGATAATAGTTTTAAGTTGCTTTAATTGGATAATTAAGTTTTTTTGTTCGGATTCCACCCTGTTCACTTTATCAATGCCCTGTTTTATTTGACAATCACATCGCCTAGCTTTACAAAAAAAACAATAGTGTTCACACTCCCCGCCATTCCTGAGGCCCCTTCTCCTCATCCGGCGCAAAGTCACACTCCTTGCACCGCTCCTGCTCCGCATCGATAAACCACTGGCCTTCCTCCAGCTCACTGGTAAGGTAAATCCGGTATTCTGTCGGACATACCGCCGTTTGAATCCCTAGAATTGGCTGCTGCTCCAGGCGCATATAGCAGTCCCCAGTCCGTGCTTTGGTGCGCCGCAGCTCCTTGCCGTTGTAGTAGAAAACAATCTGACGGGGTTCTGTCAACCTGATCAGCAAGGTCATGTCCATCTCGGTGCTGTTATTTTGGATAAACAGGCGGCATGGGCGGTGAAGGCTGCGGTTTACCCCATCTTGGCAAATGGCAGCTAACGGTAATAGAAATAACAGTAACAAGCTGGTAAGTAAGGCTTTCATAGGTTTTATATTGGTTT